>SCPW01000310.1 GCA_004298605.1 Gallionella sp. | reverse complement strand
AAGGCATGGCGCACATCGGCCACGGTGCGCGTCTTGTTGTCGGTCATGCAATCCACCATCACCGCCGCGCCGTTGATGCCGTAGCCTTCATAGCGCAGCTCTTCGTAATTCACGCCTTCGAGCTGGCCGCTGCCGCGCTTGATCGCGTTCTCGACGGTGTCCTTGGGCATGTTGTTTTCGCGCGCCTTTTCTATCGCCAGGCGCAGGCGCGGGTTGGCTCCCGGATCGCCGCCGCCCATGCGCGCCGCCACGGTGATTTCCTTGATCAGCCGCGTGAAAATTTTGCCGCGCTTGACGTCCTGTTTACCCTTGCGATGTTGAATGTTCGCCCATTTGCTATGTCCAGCCATATTGCTCCCTAAAAAAACCAGCCGCGCTGTTCCCCGAAAAAAAGTTCCGCGATGGTATCATTTCCGCCCCGTTATCCCAATACGCACCAACCTGGAGGAAACAGGCATGAGCGAACCCATACTGGTCGCAAAAAACACCGCCGGACATGAAATTTATCTGCTGCCGCAGATGGCCAACCGCCACGGGCTTATCACGGGCGCGACCGGCACCGGCAAGACCGTCACGCTGCAAATGCTGGCGGAATCGTTCAGCCGCATCGGCGTGCCGGTGTTCCTCTCCGACATCAAGGGCGATCTGTCCGGCCTGGGCAAAATTGGCGGCGGCAATGCAAAAATCACTGCGCGCGCCGGACAACTCGAACTGGAGAATTTCGCGCATCGCGCTTATCCGGTGACGTTCTGGGACGTATTCGGCGCGATGGGCCACCCGCTGCGCGCGACCATCTCCGACATGGGGCCGCTGCTGATCGGGCGCATGTTGAACCTCAACGAGGTGCAGCAGGGCGTGCTCTCGCTGGTATTCAAGATCGCCGACGATAACGGCCTGTTGCTGCTGGACTTGAAAGACCTGCGCGCGATGGTGCAGCACGTCGGCGATAACGCCGCCGATTTCACGACCGGATACGGCAATATTTCCACCGCCAGCATCGGCGCGATCCAGCGCGGCCTGCTGCAAATCGAAACGCAAGGCGGCGAGAGCCTGTTCGGCGAGCCGATGCTCAACATCGCCGACCTGATGCAGACCGACAGCAACGGTTACGGCACGATCAACATTCTCGCCGCCGACCAGTTGATGACCTCGCCCAAGGTGTATTCCACCCTGCTGCTGTGGCTGCTTTCGGATATGTTCGAAAATCTGCCCGAGGCGGGCGATCTCGCCAAGCCCAGGCTGGTGCTCTTTTTCGACGAGGCGCACCTGCTGTTCAACGACGCACCCGAAGCGCTGCTCGACAAGATCGAACAAGTGGTGCGGCTGATCCGCTCCAAAGGCGTGGGCGTGTATTTCGTCACGCAGAATCCCGCCGACGTGCCGGACAAGGTGCTGGGGCAGCTCGGCAACCGCATACAGCACGCGCTGCGCGCCTTCAGCCCGCGCGACCAGAAAGCGGTGAAGGCCGCCGCAGAAACCATGCGCGACAATCCAGGCCTGGATGAAGCCGCCGCCATTACCGAACTCGGTGTCGGCGAAGCGCTGGTTTCCTGCCTTGACGATCAGGGTCGTCCCGGTATCGTCGAGCGCGCGCTGATCGTGCCGCCGCAAGCGCAGGTCGGCCCCGTCACGGATGCCGGGCGCAAAGCGATCATCCGGGATTCGCTGCTCGCCGGGCATTATGAAAAAGCCGTGGACCGCGAATCGGCCTACGAAATTCTCAAGGGGCGCGCCATCGGGAAACAGGCCGAAGCCGCCGCGCGGCAGGCCGCGCAAACTCCACCCGACAGTGGCGGAATCGGCGGAATGCTCGGCAGTATCTTTGGCGGCGGGGGAAATGGAAGCAGCCGCGCCGACAACAGGCAAGGCATCGGCGAAGCGCTCGTCAAAAGCGCCGCGCGTTCCATCGGTTCGGCGGTCGGGCGGCAGATTGTCCGCGGTGTGCTGGGATCGTTGTTGGGCGGGAAACGGTAGGGTGCCTCCAAAAAACCACATTTCATCCCAACTGCTGCGTTGCGTAAAAAATTTCTTGCTTGCATATTATCCATATGCGGCGCGGCGGAATTTTTATGCGTCTTGCATTTGGGCGAAATCTGGGTTTTTGGAGGCTTCCGGTAGGGGTGTTTCGGGAAAGGCGGAGTGAATGAAAACGATCCTGGTTGCAAATCCGAAGGGCGGCAGCGGCAAAACCACGCTTTCGGTCAATATCGCCGGGTTTCTGGCAAACCGCGGCCAACGCGTGGCTCTGCTCGATCTGGACCGGCAACAATCCGCCTCGTTGTGGCTGGAGACGCGCCCCGGTGATTCCCCGCCAATACACACACTGAATTCCAAAAAAGAACAAGCCGACGACTGGCTGGTGATCGATTCGCCCGCCGGACTGCATGGCAAAAACCTCGCACATGCCCTCAAATTGGCCAGAAAAATTATTGTACCGGTCGCCCCCTCGCTGTTCGACCTTCATGCCAGCCGCGACTTCCTGCAAACACTGTCCGAGGAAAAATCGGTGCGCAAAAACAAGTGCCACATCGGCATCGTCGGCATGCGCATGGATCCGCGCACCCGCGCCGCTTGGGCCCTGGAGCATTTCCTCTTCACCCTCGATTTGCCGGTGCTGGCTTACCTGCGCGAAACACAGGTGTATGTAAACGCGGCCTTTGAAGGAAAATCCCTGTTCGATCTGCCGCACCATCTCGCCGGGCGCGAGCTCGAACAATGGGCGTTTTTACAGGGCTGGCTGGAGAAAGACTGAGCGTCGCTCACCCTGCAAGTTATTGATTCTCTGTTGCGAAATTGTCGTGTTTTTCAACGCACCGCATTTTTCAACTGTTCCAGTATGGCCGGATTTTGGTTGCAGCCACCGCTGCGCGGTTTAACACGGCTTGCGCCGTGTTAGCCTCCGCCGAAACCCGGCCGATCAATGCACCGCGTTTTTCAACTGTTCCAGTATGGCCGGATTTTCTAACGTGGAAACATCTTGGGTGATTTCTTCGCCTTTCGCGATGAGGCGCAGCAGGCGGCGCATGATTTTGCCGGAGCGAGTTTTGGGCAGGTTGTCGCCGAAGCGGATTTCATCGGGTTTGGCGATCGGGCCGATTTCTTTGCTCACCCAGTTGCGCAGTATCTCCGCGATCTCCCTGGCTTTGGCGGCATCGTCGGGGCGCGCGCCCTTCAGCACGACGAAGGCCGCTATCGCTTCACCCTTTATTTCGTGCGGCTTGCCGACGACAGCGGCCTCTGCGACCAGCGGGTTGGCAGCCAGTGCGGATTCGATTTCCATCGTGCCCAGGCGGTGGCCGGAAACATTCAATACGTCGTCGATGCGCCCCATGATCCAGAAATAGCCGTCCTGGTCGCGGCGCGCGGAATCGCCGGCCAGATAGGCGCCGCGCATTTCTGCGGGGAAGTAGTTCTTTTTGTAGCGTTCCGGGTCGCCCCAGATGGTGCGGATTTGCGAGGGGAAGGGGCGTTTGATGACCAGGAAGCCGCCGTTCAGGCCATGCACTTCTTCGCCGGTTTCATCGACGATGGCAGCCATGATGCCGGGCAGCGGCAGGGTGCAGGTGCCGGGTTTGATCGGCATCGCGCCGGGCAACGGGGCGATCATGTGCGCGCCGGTTTCGGTTTGCCACCAGGTGTCCACAATCGGGCAGCGCGCCTGGCCGACGGTGTTGTAGTACCACATCCACGCTTCGGGGTTGATCGGTTCGCCGACCGAGCCGAGCAGGCGCAGGCTGGACAGGTCGTATTGTTTTGGCAAATCGCCGCCCAGTTTGATCAGCGAGCGTATCGCGGTCGGCGCGGTGTAGAAGGTCGTCACCTTGTGATCCTGGATCATCTTCCAGAAACGCCCGGCGTCGGGGTAGGTCGGTATGCCTTCGAAGATCACTTGCGTCGCGCCCATCGCCAGCGGGCCGTAGGCGACATAGCTGTGGCCGGTGACCCAGCCCACGTCGGCGGTACACCAGAAAATGTCGGAGGGCTTGTAATCAAATACCCATTGCATCGACAGCATCGTGACCAGCAGATAGCCGCCGCTGGAATGTTGCACCCCCTTGGGTTTGCCGGTGGAGCCGGAGGTGTAGAGGATGAACAGCGGATGTTCCGCGCCGACCCACTCCGGCTCGCAGGCGGTGCTTTGTCCGGCTGTCAGGTTGTGCCACCAGATGTCGCGTTGTGCGTTCCATGCGGTTTCGCAGGCGGCGCGCCGATATACGATGACGCTGTGTACGCTCACGCAATTGCCCTGTTCCAGCGCATCATCCACGGCCGGTTTCAGCGGCATCACTTTACCGCCGCGCATCTGTGCATCGGCGGTAATCACGGCGCAGGCTTGCGCATCGTTGATGCGTTCGTGCAGGCTCTTGGCGGAGAAGCCGCCGAACACGACCGAATGGATCGCGCCGATGCGCGCGCAGGCTTGCATCGCGACCACCGCTTCGATGCTCATCGGCATGTAGACGATGACGCGGTCGCCGTTTTTGATGCCGCGCGACTTCAGCCCATTGGCGAACTGGCAGACGCGCGCGTGCAAATCGCGGTAGTTGATTTTGGTGACGGCGCCATCGTCGGCTTCGAAAATGATCGCGGTTTTTTCCGGCTGGCTGGCGAGATGTTTGTCGAGGCAGTTGTATGAAACATTCAGCTCGCCATCCTCGAACCATTTGACGAACGGCGCGTTGCTTTCGTCCAGTATTTTGGTGAACGGTTTTTTCCATAGCAGGGTTTCACGCGCCAGCTTGGCCCAATACCCCTCGTAGTCCTGTTCTGCCGCCTCGCGCAGAGCCTGATAGCCAGCCATGCCGGAGACGTTGGCCTGTTTGACAAATTCATCTGAAGGTTCGAAAACGCGCGTTTCATGCAATACGGATTGAATGTCGGACATGCGAACTCCTTATGGTGAAGGTTTGAGTGTGGGGAAATGTAGTTTTTTCCCCCTTGAACTGTCAACAAAAATACAGAATTTGCCAATGCTCAAATTTTGAGGGGGCAGGGTTTTACGGTATCATGGCAGCCTATGACCAAGTACATCTTTATTACCGGCGGCGTCGTTTCTTCTTTGGGGAAGGGTATCGCCGCCGCTTCCCTCGCGGCTATTCTCGAATCGCGCGGTCTCAAGGTGACGATGCTCAAGCTCGACCCTTACATCAACGTCGATCCGGGCACCATGAGCCCGTTCCAGCACGGCGAAGTTTTTGTCACCGAAGACGGCGCAGAAACCGACCTGGACTTGGGGCATTACGAGCGGTTCATTTCCGCCAAAATGCGCAAGGCCAACAATTTTACCACCGGGCAGATTTACGACAGCGTGATCCGCAAAGAGCGGCGCGGCGAATATCTGGGCAAAACGGTGCAGGTGATCCCGCATATCACCAATGAGATACAGGCTTTTGTCGAGCGCGGCGCAGCCGCTTCGCATGACGGCAAGGCAGATGTGGCGATCGTCGAAATCGGCGGCACGGTCGGCGACATCGAGTCGCTGCCGTTTCTCGAAGCCGCGCGGCAAATGGGGCTGCGCCTGCGCCGCAACCAGGTGGCTTACGTGCATTTGACGCTGGTTCCATACATTGCCACCGCCGGTGAATTGAAGACCAAGCCGACGCAGCACAGCGTGCAGAAGCTGCGCGAAATCGGTATTTTCCCCACCGCGCTGGTGTGCCGCGCCGACAGGCCGATCCCCGATGATGAGCGCGCCAAGATTTCGCTGTTCGCCAATGTGCGCGAAGAGGGCGTGATCTCGATGTGGGATGTGGACAGCATCTACAAAGTCCCGCAAATGCTTAACGGGCAAGGTTTGGATCGCATCATATGCGAGGAGTTGGGATTGGATTTGCCGCCCGCCGATTTGTCGGTATGGGCGAAACTGGTCAGCGCGCTGGAAAACCCGCAACATCAAATCACCATCGGCATGGTCGGCAAGTATGTCGATCTGACCGAATCCTACAAGTCGCTGATCGAGGCATTGCGCCACGCCGGGATACACACCGCGACCAAAGTGAATATCGAATACATCGACTCCGAAGTGCTGGAAACTGCCGGGGTTGAAGGCTTGGCGCATTTCGATGCGATCCTGGTGCCGGGCGGTTTCGGCAAGCGCGGCACGGAAGGCAAGATTGCCGCAATCCGTTTCGCGCGCGAAAACAAGGTGCCGTATCTGGGTATCTGCCTGGGGATGCAACTCGCGGTGATCGAGTATGCGCGCCATGTCGCCGGGATGGGCGACGCGAACAGCACCGAATTCAACCTGGAGTCCGAGCATCCGGTCGTCGCGTTGATTACCGAATGGCTAGATCGCGATGGCAAGGTGGAGACACGCAGCAGCGATTCCGATCTGGGCGGCACGATGCGCCTCGGTTCACAGCGTTGCCCGATCAAGCCCGGCACCTTGGCGCAGCGTATCTACGGCGACGAAGTCAACGAGCGGCACCGCCACCGCTATGAAGTGAACAACCATTACGTGCCGGTGCTGGAGCAAACCGGGCTGATTATTTCCGCGCGCACACCTTCAGAAAATTTGCCGGAGATGATGGAGTTGCCGCAATCCATGCATCCCTGGTTTGTCGGCGTGCAATTCCACCCCGAGTTTACTTCCACGCCGCGCGCCGGGCATCCGTTGTTCAAAGCTTTTGTTGAAGCGGCGTTGCAACGCCATGCAACAATTAGTAAAGCACAGGTGGCGGCATGAAGCTATGTGACTTCGAGGTCGGGCTGAATCGCCCGCTGTTTTTGATTGCCGGGCCTTGCGTGATCGAGTCGCAACAAATGGCCTTGGATACCGCCGGGCAGTTGCAGGAAATTTGCCGCGAACTGGGGCTGCCGTTCATCTACAAATCTTCCTACGACAAGGCCAACCGCAGCTCGGGCAAATCGTTCCGTGGCTTTGGTATGGATGCCGGGCTGAAAATTCTCGGCGAGGTGAAAGCGCAACTCGGCGTACCGGTGTTGACCGATGTGCATAGCATCGAAGAAATCGGGCCGGTCGCGGCGGTGGTCGATGTGCTGCAAACCCCCGCATTTTTGTGCCGCCAGACCGATTTCATCCATGCTGTCGCGAGTTGCGGTCGCCCGGTGAACATCAAGAAGGGGCAGTTTTTGTCGCCGTGGGACATGCAGAACGTGGTCGAAAAAGCGCGCGATGCGAGCGGGCAGGACAATATCATGGTATGCGAGCGCGGCGCTTCGTTCGGCTACAACAACCTGGTGTCGGACATGCGCTCGCTGGCGGTGATGCGCAACACCGGTTGCCCGGTGGTGTTCGATGCCACGCATTCGGTGCAACTGCCGGGCGGGCAGGGCACGGTCAGCGGCGGGCAGCGCGAGTTCGTGCCGGTGCTGGCGCGCGCCGCAGTGGCGGTCGGGATTTCGGGTTTGTTCATGGAGACGCACCCTGACCCGTCGCAAGCTTTGTCGGATGGGCCCAACGCCTTTCCGCTCGGGCATCTCAAGGCCTTGTTGAAAACCTTGATGGTGCTGGATGAAACGGTCAAGCAGCAAGGATTGATCGAAGAAAATATTGATTTGAAAAACGTTTAGATCAGAAGAGAGAAGAAGGAAATCGTATGAGTGCAATTGTTGATGTAATCGCCCGTGAAATTCTGGATTCGCGCGGCAACCCTACCGTGGAAGCGGATGTATTGTTGGAGTCCGGTGTGATGGGGCGTGCCGCCGTGCCGTCCGGTGCATCCACCGGCGAAAAAGAAGCGATTGAATTGCGCGATGGCGACAAGCAACGCTACTCGGGCAAAGGTGTATTGAAAGCAGTGGAATATGTGAATACCGAAATCGCCGAAGCGATCGTCGGCCTGGACGCCGACGGGCAGGCATTCATCGACCAGACCATGATCGAACTGGACGGCACGGAAAACAAATCGCGCCTGGGCGCGAATGCGATCCTGGCGGTGTCGATGGCCGTGGCGCGCGCCGCCGCAGAAGAAAGCGGCCTGCCGCTGTACCGTTATCTGGGCGGCTCCGGGCGGATGGAAATGCCCGTGCCGATGATGAACGTTATCAACGGCGGCGCGCATGCCGAGGGCGGCGCAGACATGCAGGAATTCATGATAATCCCGGTGGGCGCGCAGAGTTTCCGCGAGGCGTTGCGTTGCGGTGCGGAAGTGTTCCATGCCCTGAAAGCGGTATTGCACAAACGCGGCCTGCCGACCACCGTCGGCGATGAAGGCGGCTTCGCGCCCGCCCTGGGTTCCAACGAGGGCGCGCTGAAGGTCATCGTCGAGGCGATCGAGGCGGCGGGCTACGTGCCCGGTGCGGATGTGGTGATCGGCATGGATCCGGCGGCCTCCGAATTCTACAGGGATGGTCAGTATCACCTGAAGGCGGATGGGCTGGTGTTGAATTCCGCGCAGATGGTCGACCTGTATGCCGCTTGGGTGGACAAGTACCCCATCATCAGCATCGAGGACGGCATGAGCGAGCACGACTGGGACGGCTGGAAAATGCTGACCGACCGCCTGGGTAAAACTATCCAGATCGTGGGCGACGATATTTTTGTGACCAATACCAAAATACTGCGCGAAGGTATCAGGCGTGGCATCGCCAATTCCATCCTGATCAAAGTCAACCAGATCGGCACCCTGACCGAAACTTTCGCCGCGATCGAAATGGCCAAACGCGCCGGTTATACCGCCGTGATTTCCCACCGTTCCGGCGAGACGGAGGATTCCTTCATCGCCGACCTCGCGGTCGCGACCAATGCACTGCAAATCAAGACCGGCTCGCTGTCGCGCTCCGACCGCATGGCGAAATACAACCAACTGCTGCGTATCGAAGAAGACCTGGGCGATACCGCTTCCTATCCGGGGCGCGAGGCGTATTACCAACTGGGCTAGGAAAAGTTTTAACCCGGATATTCCATGTTCGCCCTCAGCAGCAGCTCGGGGCGAAATTTTTTAATCGGCAGGCGGTTGCAGGAATGGTAAATGGCGCCATGAAGATGATGACGAATGCCGCGTGGGCTGCGCCCACCCCACAAAAATGCGCCTTGCGGGGATAGTCTGGCCTGGCCCGAACCCAGGTTGATTTGAAAACATGAGAGCCGTCACGCTGATACTGGCTGCCCTGCTGCTGCTGTTGCAGTACCCGCTGTGGCTGGGCAAGGGCGGCTGGTTGAAAGTGTGGGACCTGAACCGCCAGGTCGAGGCGCAGCGGCAGGCCAACCAGCAAATCCGGGCGCGCAACACACTGCTGGATGCCGAAGTGCGCGATCTCAAGCAGGGCACCGAAGCCATCGAAGAACGCGCGCGCAGTGAGCTGGGCATGATCAAACGCGGCGAAATGTTTTTCCAGTTCACCGGGAGCCAGACGTCTGCGCCGGTCGCTGCGGCGCCCGAAACCAAGCCTGCGGGCCATTAACCAATCTTTCCTCCGGTATCCATGCCCGTTTCCTCCACACAACAAATCCTCCACGATGTATTCGGCTACGCCTCCTTTCGCGGCGCGCAGCGGGCCATCGTCGAACATGTCGCGGGCGGGGGCGATGCGCTGGTGCTGATGCCGACCGGCGGCGGCAAGTCGCTGTGTTACCAGATTCCCGCCCTACTGCGGCGCGGTGTCGGCATCGTCGTATCGCCGCTGATCGCGCTGATGCAGGATCAAGTGGATGCGCTCAAGCAGCTCGGCGTGCAGGCCGCTTTCCTGAATTCCAGCCTGGATGCCGATGCGGCGCGCGACGTGTCGAAGCGTTTGCTGCGCGGCGAGTTGAAGCTGTTGTATGTCGCGCCGGAACGGTTGATGACGGACGGTTTCCTCGATCTGCTGGAGCGGTTGCAAGAGAGCGGCGGCATCGCCCTGTTCGCCATCGACGAAGCCCACTGCGTCTCGCAATGGGGGCACGATTTCCGCCCCGAATACCGCGCGCTGACCGTGTTGCACGAGCGTTTCCCCGAGATACCGCGCATCGCGCTGACCGCCACGGCGGACGCCCCGACGCGCCGCGAAATCGTCGAGCGTCTGGCGCTGGAACAGGCGCAGCAATTCGTCTCCAGCTTCGACCGCCCCAACATCCGCTACCGCGTCACGCAGAAGAACAACGCGCGCCAGCAGTTGCAGGCATTTCTGGAAACCGAGCATCCCGACGACGCGGGCATCGTGTATTGCCTGTCGCGCAAAAAGGTCGAGGAAACTGCCGCCTGGCTCAAGGAGCAAGGCTGGGACGCCTTGCCCTACCACGCCGGGCTGGATGCCGCCACGCGCAGCAAAAACCAGAAACGGTTCCTGCGCGAAGAAGGCGTCATCATGGTCGCCACCGTCGCGTTCGGCATGGGCATCGACAAACCCAACGTGCGCTTTGTCGCGCATCTCGATCTGCCCAAGAGCATGGAAGGCTACTACCAGGAAACCGGGCGCGCCGGGCGCGATGGCTTGCCCGCAAATGCGTGGATGGCTTACGGGTTGGGCGATGTGGTGCAGATGCGCCAGATGCTGCTTTCCGGCGACGCGCCCGAGGAACGCAAGCGTGTCGAACTGCAAAAGCTCGACGCGCTGCTCGGCTTCTGCGAATCTACCTCATGCCGCCACCAGACCGTGCTGCGCTACTTTGGCGAAGAACATCCCGGCGGCTGCCAAGAATGCGACAACTGTTTGACACCGGTGGACACCTGGGATGCGACCCGGGCCGCGCAGATGGCGCTGTCCTGCGTCTACCGCACCGGCCAACGCTTCGGCGTCGCTCACCTGATCGACGTGCTGCTCGGCAAGGAAACCGCCAAAGTCGAGCAATTCAACCACCGGCAACTCAGCACTTTCGGCATCGGCAAGGAATTGGCGCAAACGCAATGGAGCAGCGTCTATCGCCAGCTCGTCGCAGCCGGGCTGCTCAACGTGGATATGGAGGCCTACGGCGGGCTGAAGCTCACCGAAGCAGCGCGCCCGGTGCTGCGCGGCGAACAGGAAGTCTGGCTGCGGCGCGACGCCGACCCGGTCAAGCGCAAAGCGCAACGCGCCGAACGCAACGCCAAATCGCGCGAACCCTTCGGCGGCGCGAGCGACGATCCCCTGTGGCGCGCGCTCAAGGCCAAACGCCTCGAACTCGCCCGCGAGCAAGGCGTGCCGCCCTACGTGATCTTTCACGACAGCACCCTGCTGGAAATCCTCGAGCGCCGCCCGCAGACACTGGACGAAATGGCGCGGATCAGCGGCGTGGGGCAGGCCAAGCTGGCAAGGTATGGCGATGCGTTTTTGAGGGCGGTGGAAGATGCGGCAAATAGGGGGATGAGTTAGCCCCCAAACCTTGACTTCGCATTTTTCATCACTTGACGTCATTTCAATCAAAGCGCAGCATTCAACTGCAACAGGCAGAAATGCTTGTTGCAAATCTTTTAAATCTTATCGTTAACTTACTACTAAGGGAGATCGAAACATGTTCAAGAAATTTGCATGGTTAATAGCAATGGCCGTATCGCTGTCGTTATCGCAAGTGGCTTTTGCGGCGGATGCCGCAAAAGATGAATGCCAGGCCGATAAGGATTGTAAGGATGGCAAAGTTTGTGTTCTGGCTCTGACGCCCCATGTATGCAAAGCACCACAGGCCGCAGGCGCGGCCTGTAAGCGGGATGCTGTATGTATTTCCAAGAAATGCGATATTCCTGCCGGTAAAGATGTCGGTGCTTGCAAATAATTAAGCACTTTTCGTCAGGTTTCCATTTAACCCGGATTGTTCATTAGCCGGATTTACCCACCCCACACCAGCCTTCTCCTTCCAAGGGGAAGCTGGAGCGGGATGGGGGCGTAACGCTCCAATGGACTATTTGGGTTTAAAAGAAATTACGATGAACTTGAGAAACCCTTATGTGAGAAAGTTATAGACGATATGCTTTTCTGACTCGGGGTTTCTCGTTTTTGATGCTTTTATAAATGTGCGCTGGTGCAGGAAACCGCATCAAATTGACGGCCTCGGTATGACCCCGTATATTCCGTTCCCATGAGAGCGCAACACACCATTTCTTCCGCACCCATTTCTACCAAGCGACTGTGGCTGGGCATGCTATCCCATTGCCGCAGCCCGTTCCTGTTCTAACTAATCATTTTATTTAACCGGGCAACTGCGGGTCTGACCGCGTTGCTTCATGTTTGCCGAAGACCCGCACCAGCCGCCCTTCAGGGTCTTTGATAATGGCAAGCGATTCACGAAGTATGTTGTTCAACCGGGATGCGCTTTTCGGTGTGGCTTTTGCGCTGCTTGCGGCGGTCGGTTTTTCGGCCAAGGCAATCCTGGTCAAGCTGGCCTACCTCGATAACGTGGATGCGGTGACGCTGCTGGCGTTGCGTATGGCGTTCTCGGCGCCGTTTTTTATCGGCGTGGCGCTGTGGGCCGGGTTGCGCCACGCGGAGCCGCTTGATACGCATGACCGCTTGCTGGTGCTGGGGCTGGGTTTGATCGGCTACTACTGTTCCAGCTTTCTCGACTTCCTCGGGCTGCAATACATCTCCGCAGGGTTGGAGCGGCTGATCCTGTTCCTTTATCCGACCATGACGGTGATCCTCTCGGCTCTGGTGTACAAGCGCGCCATCGGCAGGAAGGCCATCGCGGCGATGGCGCTGAGCTACGCCGGAATCGCATTGGTGTTTGTGCATGACATCGGCGTAAAAGAGGGCGGCACCGTGCTGGGCGCATCGCTGGTGTTCGCCAGTACCTTGTCCTACTCGATTTATCTGGTGGGGGCGGGGCATGCCATTGCGCGCATTGGCACGATGCGTTTCACCGCCTACGCGATGGTGCTGGCGAGTGCCGCCAGCTTGTTGCAGTTTGTGGTGATGCGCCCGTTGGGTGCGCTCGACCTGCCGTTGCGCACATATGAGCTTTCCATTGCCATGGCGATCTTCTCAACGGTGTTGCCCGTGTTCCTGCTGTCTTTCGCGATACGCCGCATCGGCTCTGGCAGTGCATCGCTGATCGGCACCATCGGGCCCGTCAGCACCATCTACATGGCGTATATGTTTTTGAACGAGAGCATATCGCTGCCGCAAATTGCCGGATCGTCGCTCGTGTTGATCGGTGTGCTTGTCATCAGCACCAACAACAAAAGCGCGGAAGCAGAAGGCAAAAGATGAAAGATCGCATTACTGTTGGCCCATTGGTATGTCACGGCAAGCCGTGTGCGGGAAAAATGCATGCACGGTTTGACGAGGGCCTGTTCTCTACTCTGAGGAAGGAGTAAAAAGCCCGCCGCCTTCAGGCGGCCCGCGGTTTTATCGGCCCAGTTTGAGGGGCTCGCCCAATAAGCCCCCGGCTTTTCCGGGGGTAATTTAACCTTTTAGAGGGGCCTATAATGTTTCCCGAAAGCCTCCGCTATTGCGTCAGGGCGCAGATGGGTGGAGTCGAGATGCCATCGTCCGTCCGATATTCCGCCGCCGGATCCGGTCATGGCAAATACGTCGAGGAAGTCCATTCCGGCCTTCAGAGAATGTTCCCGTAGCGCCCGGTTGAACGAATCCAGCAATCCGGCAAGCTGTTCAAGTTCTTCTCCAGTGAAATCCGCCGATGGCAGGTTTGTTGCGGGGACTCCGCCGATGATGATTTTCTGGCTGCGTGCGGCGGCAACGCGCGAGACATATTTCAGGTAAGCCGTCGCCGTTGCGAGAGCGATGTCTTCAACGGTTTTTCCCGGATATTTTTTCAATGCCTTGAGGATGCCCTCGTCGGGGCGGCAGTCGATTTCGCCGATGCACATCAAGATCGTGGCGTGATGGGGGATAGACTCCATCATCGAGTTGAATTGATCCTTGTAGGGGTTGCTTTCCCCGTTTCCCAAGTGCCATTGCTTGCATCCTTCGATCCACCTGCCCCGGCAGAGAAACGGCTTGCCCGCTTTCAGGACCGGAACATTGTGGGCGGAAAGTATGTGGCTGTCGCCGATCGCGTATATTGTTTCGGCGCCCTCCGGCGGGCGGAAGGCAGGATCGGCCTGGCTCCACCAGGATAATAGCTTGTCCGCATACTGGCAGTAGGCTTGGGCCGCACGAAATCTGCGCCCGGTTTTTCCGAGAATCGGCCTGGCAAGCCCTATCATCCTGGATGCCTGCGGCAGGTCGTCTTGCAGGTAATACAGGGTGGCCAGCCTCACAGCCGAATCCAGGCCGGGCAAACCGCCGGGCGCCAGTGACAACGCCTTCTGGCAGCAGGCGATGGCTTCCTGCACTTCGCCCCGGTTTTTAAGCGCGTCCCCCAGGTTGTTGTACGCATCGGCATAATCCGGTTTGATCGCGAGCGCTTTCCGGAAACAGGGGATCGCCTCATCGAGCTTGCGCCTGTCTTTGAGCAGCCCGCCCAAGTTGTTGTGCGCTTCGGCTAAATCCGGCTTGAGCCGGAGAGCTTTTTGAAAATTAACAATGGCCGCATCAATTTTTCCCAGATCGCCAAGCGCAACCCCGAGATTGCAGCAGGCCTCGGCAAAACCGGGTTTGATGGCGAGGGATTTCTGGTAGCAGCCGGCAGCTTCATCCAGCCTGCCCCGGTCTTTGAAGATATTGCCCAGATTGAAGTGCGCTTCGGCAAATTTGGGCTTGATCCTGATGGCCTGATGGTAGCAGGCGATCGCCTCGTCGAGCCGGTTCAGGTCTTTGAAAATGTTTCCCATGTTGTTGTGCGCCTCGGCGCAATCCGGCTTGATCGCGATGGCGTGGCGGTAGCTGGCGATGGCTTCTTCCGGCCTGTTCGAGGCATTGTACGCAATGCCGAGGTCATTGTAATAAACCGGGTCGGAAGGCTTGGCCCGGATGGCTCGGTTGATGAGCTCTGCGGCCATGTCATATTTCCCCGCCTGGCGGGCAATCACCCCCAGCAGGTGCAGCGCATCGGGATGATTCCGATCGATCCGGAGAGCTTGCTGGCAGAGTGCTTCCGCCTGTGAAATGCGCCCGGCCTGATGGTGTTCCAGCGCGGCCTGGATATGCTTGCGGATGGCGGCAGTTTCAGCGCGCCCGCTCGCCGCAAGCGCTTCGTCGCGCCGCAAACAACACTGCTTGTATTTCTTTCCGCTGCCACATGGGCAAGAATCGTTGCGACCGGGATTTTCCACTAAAGCTCCTCGAACCAGAGGAACCGTTCATTTGCTTTGCCCCTCTTCAGTTCCGGCATTATCATGCGGGCATCTCTATAAATTCAAACTTTAAGTTGCCCGAAGCCAAATTTTTTACGCGATGCGGTATAACCGGCCACTCGGCGCTCGCCTGCCGCGTGGCGCCGGTCAAGGGCGCGGACGTGGACAAACCGCGCAACCTGGCGAAACCTGTAACTGTGGAGTGATTCTGCACATGAATAAAAAAATTCTGGTCACCGGGGGCTGCGGCTATATCGGCTCCCACACTTGCGTGGAATTGCTGGGGGCGGGCTACGACCCGGTGGTGGTGGACAACCTCGGCAACAGCAAAACTGCCGCGCTGGACAGGGTGGAAAAAATCACCGGCCGCAAGGTGGATTTCCATCATGTGGACGTCCGCGACAGGGATGGATTGCGGCGGGTATTCGACCGGCACGAAATACATGCGGTGATCCATTTTGCCGGGCTGAAAGCGGTAGGGGAATCGGTGGAACAGCCGCTGCGCTATTACGACAACAATGTTGCGGGCACCATAGCGCTGTGCGAAGTGATGGCCGAACGGGGCGTGCGCAACATCGTGTTCAGCTCCTCCGCAACGGTGTACGGCGATCCGCGCGAGACACCGATCCGCGAAGACTTCCCGACCGGCGGGACGACCAACCCCTATGGCGCCAGCAAACTGATGATCGAGCATATCCTGCGGGATATGCTGGTTTCGGACCCCGGCTGGCGCATCGCGATACTGCGCTATTTCAACCCGGTGGGAGCGCACCCCAGCGGCCTGATCGGCGAGGACCCGAACGGCATCCCCAACAACCTCATGCCCTTTGTCGCCCAGGTGGCGGTGGGGCGCAGGGATTACCTGCGGGTGTTCGGCGATGACTACCCGACGCCGGACGGCACCGGGGTCCGCGATTACATCCACGTCGTCGACCTGGCCAAAGGGCATCTCGCGGCACTGGATTACCTGTCGAAAAATGCCGGGTTGGTGACGGCCAACCTGGGCACGGGGCGGGGGTATAGCGTGCTGGACATGGTCGGGGCCTTCCGGGAAGCGAGCGGCCGTGAAATCGCGTACCGGATCGTCGGTCGCCGGCCCGGGGATATTGCCTGCTGCTATGCCGACCCCGGGTTTGCCGCGGAGAAACTGGGCTGGCGGGCGACACTGGGGATCAAAGAAATGTGCGAGGACGCCTGGAAATGGCAGTCGGAAAACCCGGAGGGCTATGCCGCCCATCCGGAAAATTCGCCGGGCTTGCGGCCCGAATAAACCTAAACCAACCCCTCTAAGCCTCCCCTTGTCAGGGGAGGCTTAAAGGCTTCCGGGAGGATTGGCCTGCGAAGATTTAAGTGTTAGCCCGGATATTTCATGAATTGCCGCGATGATCGCGCAGGATTTTGTTTTGTATGGGAATTTTGAGATGGGGCGGCGTAGTGATTCATACGCCCGACCGAACAAAATTTTCATACAAAACAAAAGACAAGCGAGGGCGCGGTGAATTCATGAAATATCCGGGTTAGGGAGAGAGTTTGGTTCCAGCTCGCCCGGCTTGGGATAAACTGCTTTTCGGTTAACCCGACAAACACCAATAGTGCGGATAAATTTCTAGTTGATAAAAAAACAATACTATTGCGCATTGCTGCTGGGTTGCACGGTCTTGTGCGGCCTCGCGCAGTTGAGTGGCGCGGCGGACGGTTTCCGGCTGGAGCGCGTTATCCGGGCCGTCCAGCAACTCTACGGCGGCGGCGCCGCGTTTGCGGCCAGGGACTGGGATGGCGCGCTGACCGCGTTTCAGGGCGGGGTGGAGTTGCAGAAGCTGAAGGAGGTGAACGAATACTTCAACCGCAAGCTGCGCTTCGATGACGATCAGAATATCTGGGGGCGGGTCGATTACTGGGCGACGCCGGTCGAGGCGCTGGTGAAAGGCGCGGGCGATTGCGAGGATTTCGCCATCGCCAAGTATTTTTCGCTGAAATTTTCCGGTGTGCCGGTTTCCAAGCTGCGGATCACTTATGTCAAGGCGCGGATCGTCAGGGCGGAGGGCAACACGACGCAGGCGCATATGGTGCTGACCTATTACCCCTCGCCGGATGCCGAACCGCTGGTGCTCGACAACCTGATCGGCGAAATCCGCCCGGCTTCACGGCGCGACGATTTGCTCCCGATTTTCAGTTTCAACTCGGAGGGCGTCTGGGCGGCGGGAGAGGGCGAGCCCCAGCCCGGCGGCGGGAGGCGCCTGTCGAAGTGGAACGACTTGCTTGAGAAAATGAAAAGTGAAGGTTTCGAATAAACCGAGGTGGATATGTCATTGATGCGACGGTTGTGGCTGGCAGTTGTGATTATGGCTTTCGTGGCTTTTGTGGGAAGCCTGTTTATCAGCATCTGGTCGGCGCAGGAATATCTGGCGCAGCAACTCGCGCGCAAGAATAGCGACAACGCCAGTTCGCTGGCGCTGTCCATGACCCATCAGGAAAAGGATCAGGTGGCGATCGACCTGCAGGTGGCAGCCTTGTTTGATACGGGGTACTACCAAGCGATTTCGGTGGTCGATCCGTTCGGCAAGGTGATTTCCCAGCGTATCCAGGACAAGCCGGGGACGGATGTGCCGGGCTGGTTTATCAACCTGCTCCCGATTCCATCGAAGCCGGGGCTGGCGCAAATCAGCGATGGCTGGAAACAGTACGGCACGGTGAAGGTGGTCAGCCACAACCAGTTTGCCTATCGGGCGCTGTGGGAGCAGGCGGGCAAGCTGTTGTCCTGGTTTTGCCTGGGCGGCGTCGGCGTCGGCTTTTTCGGTATGCTGGTGTTGCGCGCCATCGGCCGTTCGCTCAACGACGTGGTCGATCAGGCGGGGGCGATCGGCGAGCGGCGTTTCATCGCGATTGCCGAACCGCAGATGCCGGAGCTGCGGGCCTTGGCCAGAGCCATGAACGGCATGGTGGGGCGGATACGGCAGATGTTCAACGAGGAAGCCGTACACCTCGAAGAAGTGCAGCACCGCGTGAATTACGATCAGTTGACCGGGCTGCCGAACCGCGATTATTTCATGGCGCATTTGAAGGGGCAGTTCGCGGGCGCCGAGACAGCGCAGTGCGGCGTCCTGGCGGTGATGCGCCTGACCGGCCTGGGCGGGGTCAACGATGCGCTCGGGCGCGCCGGGACAGACAGTTTGCTCAGGGAAGCCGGGCAGATATTTACGGATTTTTCCCTGCTGCACGAGGATGCCCTGCCGGGGCGGATCAAGGCCGGCGATATCGCCGTGGTGCTGCCGGGCGAGGATGATCCGCGCGGAGCCGCACGGCGGCTGGTGGAGATGCTCGATGGGCGGCTGGTGGCGAAATGGCCTGGATTGCCCGATATTTATCACTTGGGCGCAATCCGTTACGAGCGTGGCGGCAGTTTCGAGGATGCGCTTTCACGGGTCGACCATGCACTGGCGCTGGCCGAAGGGCAAGGCGCCAACGCCTGGCATGCCATTGGGGATGACGGGCGGATGAAGGCCATTCCGGGCGAACAGTGGCGCGCCCTGCTGACGCATGCCGTGAGTGCGGGCAACCTGGAACTGGTGTTTTATCCGGTCATCCGGCTGGAGGGCGGGACGGTACACCAGGAGGGGATGGTCCGCCTGCATGCCGGTCCGGACAAGCCATTGATGACGGCGGGCGATTTCATGCCGGTTGCGGCGCATCTCAAGCTGACCGCGCCGATCGACATGGAAGTGGTCCGGCTGGCCATCCGGCATCTGGCCACCGTCACGGACGATGTGGCGGTAAACCTTTCGGCGGAAACCATCGGCAACTGGGCATTCCGGAACGACCTTTCGGAACTCTTGCGCGGCTACCCGGATATTTGCCCGAGGCTGTGGTTCGAGGTGCCAGAGTATGGCGCCTTCAAGCATTTCGATGCATTCAGGGATATCTGCCTGGCGCTCAAGGGGCTCGGCTGTCACGTCGGAATCGGGCACTTCGGGCAGCGGTTATCGGAGAGCCAGAAATTCACCGAACTGGGGCTCGATTACGTCAAGATACACCCCAGCCTGATGCATGGCATCGGGGAAAACGCGGATCACCAGGAGTTCCTGAAGCGTTTCTGCGGGGTCGCCCATACTGTCGGCATCATCGTCATCGCCGTCGGTGTGCGGAGCGAGGCCGAGCTGCCGGTGCTGAAGTCGCTCGGGATCGACGGCGTAACCGGGCCGTCCATCAAACCGGTTGGCTGAGGAAGGATTATTCCGCGACGATGTAGCGGTTGCGCCCTTGTTCTTTCGCCTTGTAAAGCGCCCCGTCAGCCCTGGCGATCAAATCTGCGGGCGAAGCGGAATTGTCCGGATACATTGCCGCAACCCCCAAACTGATGGAAACATGACCGGCCACATTCGAATAGGCGTGCGGGATATTTTTTGCCGCTATATTTGCCCGCATATGCTCGGCAATGATGGCGGCTCCTTTTGCGTCGGTATGGGGCAGGATAGCCACAAATTCTTCACCGCCGTAACGGGCGATAAAATCACCGGCCCTGTGCAGGGTATCCCTTAGCGTTTTCGCGACCTCCTTGAGGCAATCATCCCCACCCTGGTGACCGTAGCCATCGTTGTATTTTTTGAAGAAATCGATATCCAGGATGATGATGGAAAGAATTCTGTTTTCCCGCAGGCCGGCTTTCCATTCGAGCAAAAGGGTTTCATCGAAATGGCGGCGGTTGGCGATTCCCGTCAGGCCGTCCATGGTGGAAAGGCGCAGGAGCGTCGCATTGCTTTCTTCGAGTTTGCTGTTGCTCTCCGTCAACTGTTCCTGCAGCTTTTTCATCTCCCGGTAGGCCTCGTCGCGCTGCAATTGCAGCAGATAGGTCTTCGAGTGGGCGCGGATGCGGGCAATCAATTCTATCCTGTCCGGCAGTTTTACCAAGTAGTCGCTGGCGCCGTTTTCAAAAGCCCGGCTTTTGTCCTTCGGGTCTTCCCTGGATGAAAGGACGATAACAGGCGTGCCCGATGTGGCCGGGTTCCCCCGGTAAAATTTGAGCAGCGTGTAGCCATCCACTTCGGGCATCACCAGATCCTGGAGGATGATGGTGGGCCGGATTTCGTTTGCCTTGCCGACCGCCCTGGCCGGCTCCTGGCAGTAATGGAACTCTATGTCGGTCTCGTCGGCAAGCATCCGCCGTATCGCTTCCGCGACGATTGTCTGGTCGTCCACCAGCAACACTACCGGGTGGGATAAGTTGTTTGCGCCGGCAGTCCCGGTGATTTCTGGCTTGATATCATTGCTCATGGCGACGGTTTACCCCCATTTTCTTTCTGCCAGATGGTTCAGGATCGTTTCCGCGATGCTGTCGATCGGCAGTATTTTCACTGCGGCGTTCAGCTCGACCGCCGCTTTTGGCATCCCATATACGGCGCAGGTCTCGGCGCTTTGGGCAATTGTGAACACCCCGTTATTTCTCAGTTTGAGCAGTCCTTCGGCGCCGTCTTTCCCCATGCCGGTAAGAAGCGCGGCGATGGATCTGCCCGACCAACTGGCCAGCATGCTTTCAAAAAATACGTCGACAGACGGGCGGTATGGCGTGGCGGCCGGCTCGATCTTGTAACCCAGAATTTGCCCCTCTTTAACAACCAGATGATTATTCGTGCCCGAAATCATCACCACTCCGTTTTCGATCTTATCACCCTCGCCGGCCAGGCGGACCGGCAGGGCGGTTTGCTGGTCCAGCCACTCCGCGAGGCCGGGCGCAAAACTTTCATCCACGTGCTGGATCACGACAACGGCCGCCTGAAAATCTGCGGGCAGTTTTGAAATGATTTTTGCGACCGCCGCGGGGCCACCGGTAGAGGCGCCGATTGCCAGCAGCCAATTGTCCGGCTTTTCCGCCCTGGTTGCCCCATTATTCCTGGAATTGGAGCTGCGGCTGTTTGCGTCCAGCAACCTTCCTATCGTCCGTATCTTTTGCAGAAACTCCCCGCGCGCTTTTTCATCGCCCACCAACGTGGGCGTGCTCACGGCATCCAGCGCGCCCGCGCCCATGGCTTGAAAAACCAGCGAGACATTCTGGGTCACAGAAGCCGTGACAATGAGTATTGCGCAAGGGGACGCCGCCATGATCTGTCGGGTGGCCTCGACACCGTTCATCTCCGGCATGATGAGATCCATCAGGATCAAATCCGGCGTATCTTCGGCGCAACGCTTGACGGCCTCAGCGCCGTTTTCCGCAACCCAGGCTATCTCGTGCCCCGGCAATAAAGTGCGCCGCAGGGCTTCCACGGCCATTTTCATATCGTTGACGATCGCTATCCTCATGCTTCCACTTCTCCTATCAGGTCTGCAACGGCGTCCAGCAAGGAATTATCATGGAAGCTGCCCTTGGTCAGATAATAATCGGCGCCGACATCCATGCCGCGCCTGCGATCTTCTTCCCTTTCCTTGTAAGACACGATAATCACCGGCACCGAGTTGAAATCGCGGTCGCATTTCACCAGGCGCACCAACTCTATACCGTCCATGCGCGGCATGTCTATATCGGTAACGATCAGGTCATATTTCTTGAACGCGCGGATGGCATTCCAGCCGTCCACCCCATCCACCGCAACGTCCACGCGGTAGCCCGCGTTTTCCAGCAGATTGCGCTCAACTTCGCGGACAGTCCGCGAATCGTCCACGACCAGGATATTCTTGACCGTTTCCCCGGCGCTGTCGCCGGACGATCTTGTCACCTTCGCGATGCCTCCCTTCCTGACCAGGGAATCCACGGACAATACCAAGTCATCCACATCCAGGATCAGGACGGGGGAGCCATCCTCGAGCACCGCCGCGGCGCCGACATCCTGCACCTTGCCCAGGCGCGAATCCAGCGGCTGGATAGCCAGCTCCTTCTGGCCGAGAAGTTTGTCCACAACCACGCCGCAGCGATTGTGGCGATCCCCGATGATAATCACCGACAGCTCTTCGTCCCCCACCACCTGGGGGCCCAGTCCCAGCACCTGCGACGCGCCTACCAGGCCGATGTTTTCGCCATCTATTTCCACAAATTGGTGGTCTTCCAGCACGTCGATATTGCGGGACGGCAACTTGGCCGCACGTATGATCCGCGCGAGCGGAAATGCATATGGTTCGCCGGAAATTTCGGCGATCAGCGAAGAGATCACCGACATGGTCAGGGGTAGCCGCATATGAAAACGCGTTCCCTCTCCCGGCTTTGTCGTGGTTTCGACCGAACCGCGCATTTTCTGTATTGTGCTCAGCACGACATCCAGCCCCACCCCGCGACCGGATAGATCCGTGACCTCGTCCCTCGTCGAGAAACTCGGAAGAAAAAGGAACTCCAGCAGTTCTTCCTCGTTGAGCTTGGTGGCCATTTCGGGCGTGACCAGTTTTTTCTCGATCACTTTTTTTCTCAGGTGCTCAAGGTCTATGCCGCGCCCGTCGTCATCGACGATGATGGATAACATGCCGTCACTGTGAGTGGCTGTAATTCGTATCGTTGCCTGTTCCGGTTTTCCGGCCTTCGCGCGCTCTTCGGGCAGGTCGACGCCATGGTCGAGGGCATTGCGCAGGATATGGTTCAGCGGCGCCTCCATTTTTTCAAGCACATCCCTGTCCACCTGGACCGACAGGCCGTTTATTTCGAGCTTGACCTTTTTGCCCAATGATTTTGCGATGTCGCGCACCATCCGCTGAAACCCGTGGACACCGTCGGAGAAGGGGCGCATACGCGTCTTGATGGTTTCCCGGTGCAGTTTCTCGGACAGGTTGTTGATGCGCCTGTCATATGAATCGAGATCCGATGTCTGGTCGGCAAGAATCCTGCGGCATTCGGATATCTTGCCTTGCGCCTGCAACAGCATATCAATGACTGTTTTTGGAGCGCGCATGTCATCGAGCGAGGATCTCAATGAATCCAGAATTTCTACCAGTTCCACCTGGCGGCGCTTCAGTTCGTTGAGTGAAACCACATAGGGGTGAAGCCATCCGGCCTCCACTTTCACTTCTCCGGCAAGCCCCATCAATTGGTTCCAGCGCTCTGCGGTTACGCGAAGGACGCGGTCTTTGTCTTCGCCTGCCGGCTCGTCCGCAGGGATTGGAGAGTGCCTTTCTCGTTCGCCTCCTCGCCCGCTTGCGGGAGAGGATTGAGGAGAGGGGGGGGGGTCCGTGGGAGGTTCAGGGGCTTTTTCCGGTTTGGCGGCGCCGCCGGTTTTTTCCTGCGACCTGATGCCCGAGAGCAGGCCGAGCATTTTTTCCAGATCATCCCCATGATCTTCGGCCCAACCGGCCATTCCGGCATCGGAGAGGGCAGCAAACGATAACACCGTATCTATGCCCTTGAGCAACAGGTCCACATCTTCGGCGGCAAGCACAATCTCCGCGTTCTGCGCGGCAACGAAAACATCCTCGATCACGTGGGCCAGGCGCACTACCGGATCTACCCCCACCATGCGGGCGGCGCCCTTGATCGAATGGGCGGCGCGCATGAGCGCTTCCAGCCGGTCGGCCGCGGACGGATCCGCCTCCAGCGCGAGCAGGCCGTCCGTCAGTACTTTTCCTTGTTCGGTGATTTCAATGCGGAACAGATCCAGCATGGATGAGTCGGCAAGTGGTTTATTCCTGTTCGCGGCAGGTTCAGTTTTTTTCCGGGCCGGTTTTTTTTCTGCGCCTGTATCGCCGGATTTGATCGCGGCAATATTTTTAAGGAGACCGTCAAGTTCGCCCTTATGCTGTTCTTCCCATGCCGCGATTTCGTTTTCGGCCAAGCCGGAAATGGAGGCTATCATATCGACGCCTTTCAGCAGGATATCGACATGATCGGAAGCCAGCGCAAGCTCTGAATTTTGCGCCGCAACAAACACGTCTTCGATCACGTGCGCCAGACGCACTACCGGTTCCACTCCTACCAGGCGCGCGGCACCCTTGACCGAGTGGGCGGCGCGCATGAGTGCTTCCAACTGGCTGGCCGCCGGATTGTCCCCTTCCAGGGAGAGCAATCCCTCCGTCAAAACTTTTCCCTGCTCGGATACCTCGGTGCGGAAGAGATCGAGCAGGGAAAAATTACTTTTATCCTTATCGTCGCCCATTGTTACCTGATGCTCCTTTCGAGCTGGGAAGTGAGCAGTGTTTCATCGAGGCAGCCTATGTTCAGGCCGTCCCATTTAATGACGCCCTTCATGTAGCTGGCTGATGAGGCCGAGACGGTATTGGGCAAGGGGCCGCGGTCCGCTTCCCGGTAATGGTACAGCCCCCTGATCTCGCTCACGGGAAATACATAGCGCCGGCCCGCCACGTCCATGACGATCATCCGCGCATATGCGGCATGGATACCATCGCCGAATACCTGGCTTGCCTTGGCTATTCCGAGCAGGTTGCCGAGAGAAAAGCATATCCGTATTTCCCCGCCGTTGTTCACGACCCCTTTCAATATCTGGCTCCTGTTATGCGGCAAGCGGTGGATTTTCATCATCCGCGAAATTTCCTTGCATAAGCCGGTGGCGATGGCCACCCATTCGTCGCCTATGCGGAAGACAATGACCGACCTGGCATCGGAAACCACCTCTTCCTTGTTGCCGGCGAGCACCTTGGTCCACTCGAGGCGGTAGTCCTCGGGGAGCGCCCTCTCGTAGGCTTTCAGGCTTGCCGTATGGAAGACATCGCAATTCTGGCAGTGGGTCACTTCATCGAGCCTTGGGCAGCGGGGAACCCCTTTGCTCCACACACCAATGCTGTGCCAGCAATCATCGGGAAGAGTAGGTTTTGTATGTTCGGTCATTGCCAGCCATCGCTCCTGCGCATCACGTGTTTCTCGACTTTACCCGTTGGGCCCTTTTGCGGAAGGAGACCGCTTTTTCGGGGCTGCCCATCCGGTCATAAAGGAGAGATAGATGCGTCAGCGCATCGTAAAAATCAGCATCAAGGTAAATTGCCTTTTTCAAATATTCCTCGGCCATGAGGATGTTACCAGCGGATTCCACCGCCTGTCCGAGCAGGTAATATATTTCGGCAGATTCGGCGCCTTCCGACAGCAGTTTTTCACATATAGCCAGAACCTCATCGAAGGCGCCCTTGCCCGCCAACTCCTTTGCTTTTGAAAGGTTTTCATTTTTCGGGCTTTTCTTTGCGTTTTCCTCTTCTGCGGCATTTTTGCCTGATTTTTCTATAACCGGCGTTATCTTGCCGGTATCGTTGAATAATTTTGGCTTGGCTGCCGGGTGTTGGGCAGGGGCAGGGGGGAGCAACTCTTTTTTTGCGGGGGTGTTTATATTGAGGGCGCCATTGATTGTTTTTGCATATTCTTCCCGGGCAAAGGCGAATGACATAGGGTAATCCAGGCTCGCGTACCCGTATTGGGGTATCTTGCCCCCTTCCGCGTGCCCCACGAAAAGGACGCCATCTCCGGATAGATGTTTCGACAAGGCTTTTATGGCCTTTCCCTTGATACCGTCATCGAAATAGATCAACAGGTTTCTACAGAAAATGATGTCATAAGGCTCGTGTCCCGGCAGAAAATTGTCGGATAAAACATTGAGATGTTCGAATTGGACGGCATCGCGGATTTCTTTGTTCAGGATGTAGGTGTCATCCTGTTTGGAAAAATAAGTTTTCCTGAAATCCAGGTCATGCCCGCGAAACGAATACGGGCTGTACACCCCAAGCCTGGCGAACTGCAAGGCCTGCTCGCTGATGTCACCGGCGTGGATGAAAAACTGGCTCGCGGGCAATTTCATGTCAAACAGGGTCATGGCGATGGAATACGGCTCTTCTCCGGTAGAGCATGGGACGCAAAGTATGCGAACCGGCTTTCCCGGTCTTTTGTTCAGGACAAACCGCCGGAGATAATCCTTCAGCGTGACAAACGGTATTCTGTTACGAAAAAAGGACGTTTCCGGGACGACCACGGACTCGATCAGTTTTTTCAGTTCTGCCGGGGATTCGTGGATTTTCCTGATGTAATCGTCAACGTCGGCAGCCCCGGATGTTTTTATATGCTCCAGAACCGCTTTTTCAACTGACGCGGGTCCGACAGATTCCGGGTTCAGCCCTATTTTTTGTCTTAACAAATCCAGGACAGGCAGAATATTCATCTATTATCCCGGGGCTATTTGAACAGTATTCCGTAAGCCTCTTCGGGAATGACTTTCCTGATGTCCACCAGTTGAACGATGCAATCATTGTCAATGATTACCTTGCCAAGGTAGGAATTGTCGTTCAGGTTTACCCCGGAATCCGAGAAGTCGTCTTCGTTGAATCTCACCGTTTCGGTCAGGTGCTCGATCAGCAAGCCGATGCACGTCGATTCACCCGTATCGTTTTTATAGTTCACCAGCGCAATCCGGCTGCTTAATTTCAGTTCGCATAGCTTGTCGCCCATCAGGTAACAGATGTCTATGACAGGGACTGTATCGCCCCTGTAGTTCAAAAGCCCCGCCACATAGGGCGGGGCTTTGGGGATACGCTTCAGGTTGGCGTAGGGCACAATTTCGATAATATCCTTGGCTTCAAGGAGATACCTGTCGTCGCCAATTACAAATTGCATGAAAAGCATATCGCGGCCCGGCTAAACATTCCGTACTTTGAATTTGATGACGCCGCTTTGCAGGTCGCGCGCGGTGACGTTCAGTTGCGCGATGGCCGAGTTGGATTCCTTCAGCGAGTCCACCGTCTGGTGGGCCGCCTCGTTCAACTGAATCATGGACTGATTAATCATGGCCGCGCCTTCCGCTTGGAACTGCATGCCATGATGCACGGTTTCGAACCGCGGGGTCAGCGCCTGAACCTGTTCGATAATCTGGGTGAGCTGGCCGCTCACGTCGCGGACATCGTTTACGCTGTGCCTTACCTGCTCCGAGAATCTCTCCATGCTCATCACGCCCGCCGATACCGCCGACTGCATTTCTTTGACCATCTGTTCGATATCCAGGGTCGCGACAGCGGTCTGGTCGGCAAGGCGCCTGATCTCCTTGGCCACAACCGAGAAACCAAACCCGTACTCTCCCGCCTTCTCCGCCTCGATGGCGGCATTGAGCGACAAGAGATTGGTCTGATCCGCGACTTTTGTAATGGTGGTGACAACGGTGTTGATGTTGTTCGCCTTTTCGTTGAGCACTTCAAATTTCGACGATATCGACCCCGCCGCGTCGACGATATGCTTCATCGTCAATTCCATCTTGTTCAAGCCTGCGCGGCCATTTTCTGCCGCGCCCGCCGCGCCTGCCGCCACATTGGACACTTCGTTCATGGTGGTGACAAGCTCCTTCGAGGTGGCCGATATTTCGGTCGCGGTCGTGACGATTTCGTTCGTGGATGCCGCCTGCTCCGCCACGGTTGCCTCCTGCTGTTTTGAGGTTGCGGCAATGGCCGTGGCCGAGGAAGCGAGCTGGAGCCCGGAATGCTGCACCTGGGTCACCAGCGCGTTCAGGCTGTTTATCATCTGCTGCACACCCTGCCCCAGGCTGGCTATGGCGCCGCCGCCTTCGGTCGTTATATGCCCGGTCAGGTCGCCGTTGGCCGCCGCCGTGACCACGCCGCCGATGACGTCCACGTTACGCTGGAGGGCTTGCATGGCACGCAGCTTTTCCTCGCTCGATTCGTGAATATAATCGATCATCTTTTGAAGTTGGCCGGCCAGCTCGCCTATGGCGTCTTTTCCGGTAAAGCCCACTTGGGCCGTGAAATCCCC
>SCPW01000309.1 GCA_004298605.1 Gallionella sp. | reverse complement strand
CAAACCTGTTCGCCGACGCGGTGCGCGATGCGTTCGATCCGCGCTTGAACCGTACCGGGGCGACGACGTGACGAACGACATCCTCAACGTTTCCGGCTTGACCGCACAGTTGCGCAACGGCGCGCGCATCGTGGACGACATTTCTTTCAGCATCAAAGCGGGCGAGACCTTCGCGCTGCTCGGCGAATCGGGTTGCGGCAAATCCATGACCGCGCTGTCGCTGCTGCGCCTGTTGCCGGATGGTGTGGTGAATGCGGGCGGCACGGCGCAACTGGATGGCGTTGCCCTGTTCGATCTGGCCGAGCGCGAGATGCGCGCGGTGCGCGGCGGCACCGCGGCAATGATTTTTCAGGAGCCCGCGCTGAGTTTAAATCCGGTGATGACGGTGGGCCAGCAGATCGCCGAGGTGCTGGCATTGCATCGGGGCTTGCGCGGCGCGGCGCTGCAACAGCGCTGCGTGGAATTGCTCGATCAGGTCGGCATCCCCGATGCGGCGCGGCGCATTACGGAATATCCGTTCCAGCTTTCAGGCGGCATGAAACAGCGCGTGATGATTGCGATGGCGTTGGCCGGACAACCCAAATTGCTGGTGGCCGACGAGCCGACTACCGCGCTGGATGTGACGATACAGGCGCAGGTGCTGCAACTGTTGCGCGACACGCAGGACGCCAGCGGCATGTCGCTGCTGCTGATTACCCACGATCTCGGCGTGGTGGCGGAAATGGCGCACCGGGTCGGCGTGATGTACGCCGGGCAAATCGTCGAGCAGGCCGGCCGCGCGCAGTTGTTCGCCCGGCCATTGCATCCCTACACGCAGAAATTATTTGCCGCCTTGCCCGATGCGATGCGGCGCAACCAACCGTTGACCGCGATTCCCGGCAGCGTGCCGCCGCCGGGCAGCATCGCGCAAGGCTGCCGCTTTGCGCCGCGCTGCGATAAGGCGTGGGCGCTGTGCGGCGAACAAACGCCGGATTGGACTGTGACGGGCGAGGGACAGGGGGTGAGGTGCCATTTGTATGTGGAAGGAGGAAGGGAGAGGGGGGAAGGGGAAAAGCCGGGAAGGGAGAAGGGGGAAGGGAGAAGGGTAGATGCTGCGCCAGGGTTTTCCCCTTCCCCCCTCTCCCTTCCCCCTTCTCTCCTGCAAGTCTACGACTTGCAGGTCCACTTCCCCATCCGCAAAGGCGTGTTGCAGCGCGTGGTCGGCCAGGTAAAGGCGGTGGATGGAGTGTCGCTGGATATCCCGCAGGGGCGCACGCTGGCGCTGGTAGGTGAATCCGGCTGCGGTAAAACCACGCTGGGCAAAGCCGTGCTGCAATTGATAGCGCCCACATCGGGCAGCGTACAGTTTGCCGGGCATGAGCTGACCGGGCTCTCTGCGCGCGAATTGCGCGCGCAGCGCGCCGCGATGCAGATCGTGTTCCAGGATCCCTACGCGTCGCTGAACCCGAAAATGCGTGTCGCGGAGATTCTCGAAGAGGGGATGGCCGCGCTCGACATCGGCGGCAACAGCGCGGCGCGCCAGGCGCACATCGACACCCTGCTGGATCAGGTCGGCCTGGCGCGCAACGCCAAGTGGCGTTACCCGCATGAGTTTTCCGGCGGGCAGCGGCAGCGCATCGCGATTGCGCGCGCCCTCGCCGTGTCGCCGCAACTCTTGATTTGCGATGAGCCGACCAGCGCGCTGGATGTGTCGGTGCAGGCGCAGATACTCAATCTGCTGAAATCGCTGCAACAGGAACTGGGGCTGAGCTACCTGTTCATCACCCACAACCTCGCGGTGGTGGAATACCTCGCGCATGACGTGTGCGTGATGTATCTCGGGCGCATCGTCGAACGCGGCGCGGCGGATGAAGTATTGCGCGCACCCAGGCACCCTTACACCCGTGCGCTGTTGTCCGCCGTGCCGCGCATCGACGGCGAAGGAAGGGCGCGCATCAGGCTGGAAGGCGACTTGCCGTCACCGGCCAATCCGCCGCAGGGTTGCCATTTTGCGCCGCGCTGCCCGAATGCCGTCGAACAATGCCGCGCCGTTTATCCGCCGGCCGCGAGCCATTCGGCGACGCATATCGTGCATTGCCATTTGCATGGCGGTGATCCGGGTTGACGCCCGGTGGCTTTTGGATTACAAAGACATCGGATATCCGGGAATTGCCGGACATTTGTGTAGCGCCAGTCAGATGTATTTTTCCATTGTTTAAGGAGTAAATCATAAACGCCAAATTAGCAAGTGTGG
>SCPW01000039.1 GCA_004298605.1 Gallionella sp. | reverse complement strand
GAAGTCGTGAAGCGGCTGCGGCAACGGAGGGAAACCAGCGTGTTACAGCGTAGAAGCCGAGGGCGGCTTTATGCCTTCGGCGCTCTGTCCGATGCCACAACATTAGCCGACAGCGCACCGCAAGCCCTTGGCGAGGTATTTTTCGCGAAGGGCGCAGTGGTGAGGTGGCGGCGGGAACGGAGCGGACACACTTGGCTACGAAGCTAAAGCAGAGGGCGGGTTCATCGCCTTCTGCGCTCTGTACGATGCCACTGCGATAGCGAAGGCGCGGGGCTTGCGGGTTTTTTGCAATCGCCGTGACTGAGCGGTCAGCGGAGTGGTGTTTGTTCTGCCAACGATAATTTGATAGGTAGTGTCAGAACCAACGTCAGCTTGGCCACTGTGCGCAGTTGCCAAACTCTTTGAAACTTGGCTCTGTTCCAGTTATGCTTGTAAGGTTCTCTCTCCATCCCTCTTGCTATACCTTCCGAGATATGAGATATTCACCAAGTCGCACTTACTCGCTAGCATTGCATAATGATGCAGAGGTCGATCTTGACCGTATTTATGAAGAAGACGAAGACGCAGGAGCGGATATTGAGGTTTTTCTGGAAGAAGCCAAAAATAACCAAGAGACTCTGGATAACCTCACGCGAAAAGGCTATGTTCAATATGGTGATTGCCCCTTTGACGTAAAGGAGTGGGAGAAGGCAAAACGCTTGAAGTATATTTTATGGCGCATCAGGCTGTTATGGCTTGAAGGCTCTGCCGCCAAGTATCGAATCATCTATGCCTTTCATCCCGTCGAATATCGTTACTACATACTTGGAATTGTTGAACGAAACTTTAACTACGACCTCAACCATGAACGCTCAAAACAAATCATCGCTGCCTACAACGCCCTCAACATCCCCCGTTATTAGCCGTGCTGTTTATCCCTTTAACGTAGTAAATCCAGGAAGCCGGGCAGACAATGTGCTGGCCATTGTTGCAAGTGTTGTCCATGCTCCGCTGCCGGACGGTTACCGTGAGATTGACGACATAGTGCGCACGCGCGAAAACAATCCTAGCCATGCTTCCGCCCTAGCTCGTGCTCGTCAACGATTGGCAACGCATGTCGAAAATGTAGCGCAAAATACTACCGTTGCCTCGTTACGGTTGAAGGCTGGTTTGTCACAAGCCAAAATTGCCGAACTCACCGGCAACTCACAATCCAGCTATTCCCTCATTGAGTCTGGCCGACGTACAGACATACTTTTCTCGACCTTTGAGAAACTAGCCGCCATTCTTCACGTTTCCCGTGATGAACTAGCTCTTGCACTCAAGAACACTCAAGAGAGAACATCATGAGCAACGGATCCCGGTATCTGGAAGTTATCTACTGTGACGACATCCGAGAAGAGGTCGGAAACAAATTTTCTTATATGGGCGTTTACTCCGGGGAATTAACAGTGCCGATTGCCCCGGTATTGCTGCCCAAATTATGTGTCGTAGCAAAAGTAATCACGGATATAGCCAACCCTTTTGAGAGACTCGAAGTGCGCATCGTCATGATCAAAGGCGACGATGAAACTGAAATATTGTCCACAGGCCCCATCCCTTTCCCTGCTGATCTACCTAGGCAACATGATGACTCAACCCGCCTCATGGCTCAAATGACTTTTATGCTGTCTCCATTCCAGATTAACGGAGAAACCACCCTCCGAGTCAAAGCAATTACCGAGAGCGAAGAATTGAGCGGAACTACGGCTCTACGCATCCGTATAGTTCCACCTCTAAGCTCCCCAACAATTCAGTAATTTCACCGTATAGGTGTTTTTGCTCTGAATCCCGCAACAGCGATTAAAATGCCTGTGTAATTCCTGTGTAATCGCGCCCGGAAAATTACATAAAACACCAGAATTCAGCAGAACTAAGGCAGGCAATGACCACTGGGCTTTTGCATATAAATCAAACAATTGGGAACAATCGAGAAGCCGTGATACAATTCAACCCGAATACTGTTAATCCGCAGGTCCCTGGTTCGAGTCCAGGTCGGGGAGCCAGATATATCAAGGGGCTAGCGTATTCCGCTGGCCCTTTTCATTCCCTGACCGTGACAAAAACGTGACAAATGCAGCACGTTTTCGCCCAAACCGCTCTCGATTCGAGAAGCTGCAACCCGTAGATTATCGGTTGCGAATTTTGCGTAGCGATCCACCTGACCATGCCACCTCGCTACGATGCGGAAAGGCCGGGTTATCTCCGGCCTTTCCGCGCTTCAATTACTCATAACGACACGATCAGCCCGCGCGCATTTCGAGCATCAGGTGGTTGACCCGTTTCACGAAGCCTGCCGGGTCGTCCAGTTGTCCGCCTTCGGCCAGCAGCGCCTGATCGAACAGCACCGCAGCCCAATCGTCGAAGTGCTTTTCTTCCGCCTTCAAGCGCACCACCACCGGGTGGCTCGCATTGATCTCCATGATCGGGCGCGAGGCGGGCATTTTCTGTCCGGCGGCCTTGAGCATGCGCGCCATGTTGCCGCCGATGTCGTGCTCGTCGGCCACCAGGCAGGCGGGCGAATCGGTCAGGCGGTGGGTCACCCGGACTTCCTTGACGCGTTCCGCGAGGCTGGTTTTGATTTTATCGGTCAGATCCTTGTGGTCGCTGGCCTGCTTTTCCTGTTCCTGTTTCTCGGCTTCGTCTTCGAGCTTGCCCAGATCCAGCCCGCCTTTGGCGACCGAGACCAGCGATTTGCCCGAGAACTCGGTCAGCGAGCTTACGACCCACTCGTCCACGCGGTCGGAAAGCAACAGCACTTCGATGCCTTTTTTGCGGAACACTTCCAAGTGCGGGCTGTTCTTGGCGGCGTTGAACGTTTCGGCGGTGATAAAGTAAATCTTGTCCTGCCCCTCTTTCATGCGCCCGATATAGTCGGCCAGCGAAACGGTTTCTTCATCGGTGTCGGCCTTGGTCGAGGCGAAGCGCAGCAGCCCGGCGATTTTTTCCTTGTTGGCGTAATCTTCCGCCGCGCCTTCCTTGAGCACCCGGCCAAATTCACTCCAGAAGCTGGCGTATTTTTCCGGTTCGCTGGCGGACAAATCTTCCAGCAGGCCGAGCACTTTTTTCGTGCAACCGGCGCGGATCGCTTCGATGTCTTTCGACTCCTGGAGGATTTCGCGCGACACGTTGAGCGGCAAATCGTTGGAATCCACGATGCCGCGCACGAAGCGCAAATAGGATGGCAGCAACTGTTCGGCGTCGTCCATGATGAACACGCGGCGCACATACAGCTTGATGCCGTGACGCGCCTTGTGGTCCCACAGATCGAACGGCGCGCGCGCCGGAATGTAGAGCAACTGCGTGTATTCCTGGCGGCCTTCCACGCGGGCGTGCGTCCATGCCAGCGGGTCTTCGTAGTCGTGGCCGACATGTTTGTAGAACGCCGTGTATTCCTCATCGGAAATATCGTTCTTGGAACGCGCCCACAACGCGGAAGCCTGGTTGACGGTTTCATCCTCGTCGGTGATTTCCTGCTTGTTCTCCTTCCATTCCTCTTTCTTCATCAGGATCGGCTGGACGATATGATCCGAGTATTTGTGGATGATGGAACGGATCTTGTGGCCGCTGAGCAGGTCATCCTGGTCGGCGCGCAGATGCAAGGTAATTTCCGTGCCGCGCTCCGCTTTATCCAGCATTTCGATGGAGAACTCTCCTCCGCCGTCCGATTCCCAGCGCACGCCTTGGTCGGCTTGCTCCCCGGCGCGACGGGTCGTGACCACAACCTTGTCGGCGACAATAAACGATGAGTAAAAGCCGACGCCAAACTGGCCGATCAGGCTCGCGTCCTTCTGCTGGTC
>SCPW01000308.1 GCA_004298605.1 Gallionella sp. | reverse complement strand
GCACGATTTTTTTCACCCGGACAATGCCTTCCCGCGATTCGCTCATCAGCGATAGCACATCTTCCTTCAAGAACTCCAGATCGACTTTGCTCTTTACCGCCTTCAACCGAGCCAGTGCGGTGCTGTCCGCAACGGCGTTTTCTACCTCTTTATAGGTAGCGATCACCTCGAACAACTCTTTGAGATAGCCATCCAGCGTGCCCAGGTTGCTGTTGACATAGCCGATCGGGTTGTTGATTTCGTGCGCCACCCCGGCGGCGAGCTGGCCGACGGATGCCATTTTGTCGGATTGCAGCAGCAGGTTTTTCGTATCGTGCAATTGGTGGTTGATTTGCTCTAACGCTTCATTGTTGGCGCGCAACTCCATTTCCAGTTTGTTGCGCGCGGCAATATCCTGCTCCAGTTCATTTTGCGCGACCAGCAATTTTTGGGTGCGCTCCAGGACACGTTGCTCCAGGCCGACATTCAGTTCGCTCAACCGCTCCTGGCTGAGCACGAGCTCGGCCTGCTGGACCCGCATCGGTTTCAACAACAGGATGTTGAGCAACGGGCTGACGAGTATGGAGAGTATGATCGGATCGATGACCGCCCAGGCAAGCTCCGGCAACATGCCTTTCACCTCATCGGGCAATAACCCGAGGAACAGCATTACCAGTAGCTCCATCAGAAAAATGGAAACCCCCATCATGGCCACCGCCACAGCGGGAATCTTGGTGTATTTCGAAAATTCAATGATCTTCATATCGCTCACCTGATCGGCACTTTAATTTCAGCGTAGCCCAATAGATTTTCGGGTTCATGTCAATTTTTCCTCACCGCGACCGGGCAGTTCCTGCGGTTGCCGCGCCGGTAGCCACACTTTGAATGAAGTGCCCTTGCCCACTTCGCTTTTCACTTCGATGCGCCCGTGGTGTTTCTGGATGATGCCGTAGGATAGCGACAACCCAAGCCCCGTCCCCTGTCCGACAGGCTTGGTGGTGAAGAAGGGTTCGAATATCTTGCCGATGTGCTCCGGCGCGATTCCCTTGCCGGTATCTTCGACTTCCACCCACACTTCATCTCCCTGGCTGCCGGTGCGGATGGTGATGGTGCCGCGCTCTTCGATCGCGTGGGCGGCGTTCACCAGCAGATTCATGAATACCTGGTTCAACTGCGAGGGCAGGCATTCCACATCCGGTATGCCCCCGTATTCCTTCTTCACGTCGGCCTTGTATTTGATTTCGTTTCTGGCGACATTGAGCGTGGAATCCAGCCCCTGGTGCAGGTTTGCGCGATGCCATTCATCGCCTGCGTCCACCCGCGAAAAATCTTTCAAATCCTGCACGATTTTTTTCACCCGGGTGATGCCTTCCCGCGACTCGTCCATCAGCGACAGCACGTCTTCTTTCAGAAATTCCAGATCCACCTTGTCTTTTACCGCCTTCACCCGCGCCAGCGCGGCGCTGTCCGCAACGGTGTCTTCCATCTCTTTATAGGTGGCGATCACCTCGAACAGGTTCTTGAGATAGCCATCCAATGTGCCCAGGTTGCTGTTGACGTAGCCGATGGGGTTGTTGATTTCGTGCGCCACCCCGGCGGCGAGCTGGCCGATGGACGCCATTTTGTCGGATTGCAGCAGCAGGTTTTTCGTGTCGCGCAATTGATGGTTGATCGCCTCCAGTTCCTCGTTGTACTTGCGCAGCTTCTCTTCCGCCTGCTTGCGCCCGGTGATGTCGCGCACGGTGGCTTGCAGTATCCGCCTGCCATCTAGCGTCATGCTCGATAGCGACACCTCGGAAAAAAACTCGGTGCCATCGAGCCGGCAATGCACCCATTCGAACCGGTTGCTGCCGTTCCTGAAAGCCTCGGCGATGCGCTCGTCGGCCAGGCTCACCGAATCCTGGCCGCCGGGCTGGGTGGGCGGGGAAAGCTCGGACGGGTGTTTGTTGATGAAATCGTCATGCGTGGCGCAGCCGAACATCCGCAGGGCGGCCTCGTTGCAATCGAAAAAACCTTTTTCATCGAGCAGCATGATCGCATCGCTCGACGATTCGTATAAGGCGCGGAATTTCATTTCCGAGCCCCGCAGGTTTTCTTCCATCCGCTTGCGCTCGGTAATATCCTGTGTCGTGCCCACCGAACGCAACGGCTTGCCATCCTCGTCGTAAAACGTGACGCAGCGCTCGTGCACCCACTTTATCCTGCCATCGGCAAACAACAGCCGGTGCTCGATGTCGTAGGTGCTCTTTTCCCTGACCGACGTTGTATACGCGCGATCGACAAAATCCCTGTCATCCGGGTGGACGATGGAAACGAATGTCTGATAACTGATGTCGCGGCGATCCGGGTCAACCTCAAAAATATAGAAAGACTCGTTTGACCAGGTGAGCGAATCGGCCACCAGATCCAGTTCCCAGCTCCCCAGATGCACCAGTTGCTGCGCCTCGTTGAGCACGGCCTCGGATTGCAGGAGCCTGAACTGCGCCTCCTGCAACTGCCTGTTTGCCTGCCGCTCCGCCTTGTCCCTGCGCCACCACTGCCAGACAACCGCCCCCACGAACGCGATAAAGATCGCAACGACGGCCACCGTGGTTTTCAGCAGGCCCTGGCTGTGGGTCACAGCCTCCTCTATATCCATCTTGACCACGATACCCCAGGATGTATCCGGAACGGGGAGTGTGTAGGCGAGGATGCGCCTGCCGCGGTAATCGTTGGCCTCGAATAGCCCATAATGCCCGGTGACGGCCAATATGGCCG
>SCPW01000307.1 GCA_004298605.1 Gallionella sp. | reverse complement strand
GGTGTCCGCCGAGACTCTGTACAACGAGGCGAAAACCGAGTTGAACGAGGGCAACTACGAGGCCGCGATCAAACAGTATGAAACGCTGCAATCGCGCTATCCATACGGGCGTTATGCGCAGCAGGCATTGCTGGAAACAGCTTACGCCCATTACCGCCAGAATGAAGCGGAATCGGCGATTTCCACCGCCGACCGTTTCATCAAGCAATACCCCAACAACCCGCATGTGGATTACGCCTATTATTTGAAAGGCCTGGTCAACTTCAACGATGATGCCGGTATCCTCAGGACGGCAACCGGACAGGATCCCACCGAGCGCGATCCGAAAGCGTCGCAGGATTCATTTTCCGCTTTCAAGGATCTGGTGACGCGCTTCCCCAACAGCAAATACGCGCCCGACTCCCGGTTGCGCATGCAATATCTGGTGAACGCGCTGGCCAAATACGAATTGCATGTCGCCGGCTATTATCTGCGCCGTGGCGCGCATATCGCCGCCGCCAACCGTGCGCAGGGTGTTTTGACGCAATACCCGAACAGCCCCTCGACGCGCGACGCGCTGGAAATCCTGGCGCAAGCCTACGATGCGATGGGCATGGCCGACCTGCGCGACGACGCCAGGCGCGTGCTGGCGAAAAACACCGGCGCATCGGCACCCTCCCCCGCCGGCAACGCGACTGCCGCCGGCAAAACCACACCGGAAAAAGCCTGGTGGCAATTCTGGAGATAAATTTCTGCCCGTCCTGCGGTGCGTCGGTCGAATTGCGCTGCCCCGGCGACGACAATCGCCCGCGCCATATCTGCACCGCCTGCGGCACGATCCATTACCAAAACCCCAAGATGGTGGTTGGATCGATTCCGGAATGGGAAGATAAAATCCTGCTGTGCCGCCGCGCCATCGAGCCGCGCCACGGCTTATGGACATTGCCCGGCGGCTTCATGGAAAACAGCGAGACCCTTTCCGAGGCTGCCACCCGCGAAACACTGGAAGAGGCCAATGCGCGCATCGCGATCAGCGGCCTGTATTCGATGTACAGCCTGCCTTATATCGACCAGGTCCACATACTGTTCCGCGCCAGGCTGCTCGACCTGGATTTTGGCCCGGGCCCGGAAAGCCTGGAGGTCAGGCTTTTTACCGAAGCGGAAATCCCGTGGGAGGAAATTGCCTTCCGCCCGGTCAAATTCAGCCTGGAGCATTATTTTGCGGATCGCCGGAAGGGGAGCTTCGGCTTCCATACCGGCGACCTCAACACACCGCCAAACAACAGGTGAACTGCTTTACCGTTACCCGCCAATCCGCCTATAATCGCCGCAAGCCAATAAAAAACCAAACGATATGCATGTCATCCGCGCTCTCCTTGCACTCGCCGCCATCGCGTTGGCCGGCTGCGCCTCGACCCGCGCAACCAACCCCTCCGACCCGCTGGAGCCGTTCAACCGTGGCGTGTACCAGTTCAACGACACAGTGGACAAAGCCATCACCAAACCGGTCGCGCAGGGCTACAACGCCGTGATGCCGGTTCCCGGCAAAATCATGGTGAGCAACTTCTTCTCCAACCTGGATGATTTCATTGTCGCCGTCAACGACCTGCTGCAATTCAAATTTTCCCAGGCCGCCTCCGATGGCTCGCGCTTTTTATTCAACTCCACTTTCGGCGTATTCGGCCTGTTCGATGTCGCATCCAGGCTGGAAAAGCACAATGAGGACTTCGGCCAGACCCTGGGTCATTGGGGCGTCGGCAACGGCCCCTATATCGTGCTCCCCATCCTCGGCCCGAGCACGCTGCGCGATGGCGCCGGACTGTATGCGGACAGCCGCCCGAGCATGATCCGCCGCACGGAACACATGCGCACCCGCAACAAGATGTATTTGACCAAAGCGATCAACCACCGCGCCCAACTGCTGGACCAGGAAAAAATACTGGATGAGGCCGCGATAGATCGCTACGAATTCATCCGCGACGCCTACCTGTTGCGCCGCAAGAGCTTGGTATACGACGGCAACCCGCCGCGCGAACGGTACGATGACGAAGAAAACAATATCGATTACGAGAAAGTGCCGATCCCCAGCGTGCCCTCGACGCAGCGCGACAACGCGCCCGTGGTGCGGTCTGCCAGCCACACAACGTCGGCGTCGGCAGCCGCCACACCGCGCGTTGATGCCAACCGTTCCAGCGTCCATAAAGTGTGGGTAGCGCAACGCGCCGGCATACGCTGACAAGCCCGTACCTCCCAATGAAAAAGGCCTGCTCGCGCAGGCCTTTTTCATTGGGAGGTAACGCGGATTCTAATACCCCGCCCATGCCATGGGGTCATGGTTGAATTGTTTTTTCAATCGCTCAATCACGCCGCCAGCTTAAGCTCTACCTTCTTCCCAGCCCTTGTCGCCAACGTGATCAGCATGTCCAGGCTGAACTTATCCCACTTGCCGCATATCAGGTCGGACACGCGCGATTGCGAGATGCCGAGCACTTGGGCGGCTTTGGTTTGTGTCCATTCCATGTCGCGGATTTTGATGCGTAGTTCGCCCATCAGTTGGGCGCGCATTGCCAGGATGGTGGCTTCTTCCTGCGAGAAGCCGAGATCGAGAAATACGTTGCCGCAAGACTCGGTGATTTTGAGTTTTTCCTTTTTCATTGTGCAATCTCCTTGAGTTGCTTATAGCGGGCGGCGGCCAGCGCGATGTCTTCCTTGCGCGTCTGCCGGGTCTTCTTCTGGAAGGCGTGCAGCACATATACCGCTTCTGCAAATTTTGCCACATAGATCACGCGCCACTCGCCCAGCGCATGAATACGGATTTCATATGCGCCCGCACCGACGTTCAGCACCGGCTTCCAGTCTGATGGCATCAAACCGAGCTGAACTTGCCAAAGCTCATGTCCTGCCGCACCCTTTGCTTCTTTGGGGAATTCGGATAGATCATCTTCGCTGGAACCGATAAACCTGAGCAGTTTCATGGCGGCAATATATAAGTATTTATATTGCGGCGCAAGTGAGTGAGTTGGTCAATACCCCAGCGCCCTCGCGCCCTGATAAAACACGAAGCTCACCAGCCACGCGAGCGCCAGCGACCAGCCTATAACCAGTGCGGTAAAGCCGAGTTGTTTGGATTCGCTGCGCAGGGTGGCGATGGTGGCCAGGCACGGCGTGTAGATCAGGGTGAACAGCATGAAGCTGTAGGCTTGCACCCAGTCCAGTTGCTGCGCCAGCGCGCCGCCGAGCGCTTCGCCGGAGAGGCCGTAAATGACCGCTAGCGAGCCGATGACGATTTCCTTGGCGACGAAGCCGAAAATCAGCGCGACGGTGAGCTGCGGGTTGATGCCGATGGGGTCGAAAACCGGGCGCAGCGCGTTGCCGATCATGCCGGCCAGCGTGTCGCCGCTGGCGGGCGCGGCGGACATCGGCAGATGGGTGAGCAGCCAGACCAGCACCACGCCCGCGACGATGAACTTGGTGGCGCGGCGCAAAAAGTGCCGCACTTCCAGCCAGCCGCGCAGCGCCATTTGGCGCGCGGTGGGGAAGCGGTAGGGCGGCAGTTCCAGCACGAAGGGCTCGCTATTTTTGAACTGGTTTTTGAACAATAGCGCGGTGGCTATCGCGGCGGCGAAGCTGAACAGGTATAGGCTGAACAGCACGACCGGCGCGGCTTTCGGCGAGAACAGCGCGGCGCCGATGAAGATGAACACCTGCAAGCGCGCCGAGCACAGCGAGAACGGGATAATCAGCATGGTGAGCAAACGCATGGCGCGCGAGCGCATCACGCGCGTACCCATCAGCGCGGGCACGTTGCAGCCGAAGCCCATCAGCAGCATGACGAAGCCGCGCCCGTCCAGCCCCAGCCGCGCCATCAGCGCATCCATCAAAAACGCGGCGCGCGACAAATAGCCGCTGTCTTCCACCATCGCCATGAACAGAAAAAACAGCACGATGATCGGCACGAACGCCGCGACGGTGGCAACGCCGTTGTAGATGCCGTCCAGCAGCAAGCCCTGCACAGCCTGCGGCAAGCCGCTCAAGAGCGGTTCGAACGCAACGCCGCGCAGCCAGCCCAGCAGATCGTTGACGATACCTTGCAGCGGTTGTCCGAACAGAAAAATACCCTGGAACAGCAGGTACATGATGGCGAAAAATATCGGCAACCCCAGCCACGGATGCAGCATCACCCGATCCAGTTTTTCGGTGAGATTGTCCGACAGGCGCGCGGGAACTTGCACGGTGTGTTTCAACACATGCGCCATTTCCGTTTCGATGTGCTGGTCCTGCTCCAACTGGCTGCGCAGTTGTTCTGCCATGCCGGGCGTGGGGTAACGCAGGGCTTTGCCGACGGCTTGCAGGGCTTCCTGGTAGCCCGTCCCGTATTTTGCACTGAGCAAAAAAATCGGCATACCCAGCAGCGCGGACATTTTTTCCGCATCAATGCTGATGCCGAATTTTTTTGCTTCGTCAGCCATGTTGAGTACCACCACGATATTCATGTCGAGCTGCTTGAGTTGCAGCAACAGGCTCATCTGACGTTCGATCTGTGTGGCGTTGAGAATGACAATGGCCAGATCGGGCACGTTATCGTGCAGGAAATGTCGCACCACTTGTTCGTCATCCGAAAAACCGTGCATGTCGTAGATGCCGGGAAGGTCGATGATTTCCACCATGTCGCCGCCCAGCAAAATTTTGCCGCTGAGCAGTTCGACGGTGATGCCCGGCCAGTTGCCGACGCGCGCCGCGCCGCCGGTCATGCGGTTGAACAGCGTAGATTTGCCGGTGTTCGGCATACCGAGCAAGGCGATGCGCTTCATGGTTTTTTGACGGTGATTTTGGCTGCTTCGTTCTTGCGCAGCAGGATGTCGGTGGTGCCGATACGCACTTGCAGCGGGCCGGAAAAGCTGGCTTTGCGGATCAGCTCGATCCGCTTGCCGCTGCGGAAACCCAGCGCGAGCAGGCGCTGGTGCAGCGCTTCTTCGGCGTGGATCGCCACGATGGTGGCGGTGTCTCCGGGGTGCAGGGTGGCCAGGGTGATTGCGGGCATGACGGTGGGCGAATTCAACAGTGACGGCATTATTTCACAGACGCTCAACTTTTGTCGCGCGGGACTTTGGCGGCAGTGGGTATTCGGGTAAAATGCGCGTTTTACCATTAATGCGCAGAGAAAAATGATCCAAGGCAGCCTTGTTGCAATTGTCACGCCGATGCATGAGGGCGGCGGTATCGATTTGGCGGCGTTCCGCGCGCTGATTGATTTTCACATCGAACAGGGTACGGACGGCATCGTGGTGGTCGGCACCACCGGCGAATCGCCCACCGTGGATGTGGAAGAGCACGAGATGCTGATCCAGGTCGCCGTGGAGCATGCCGCCAAACGCATCCCCATCATCGCCGGAACCGGCGCGAACTCGACCCGCGAGGCCATCGAACTGGCCGCTTTTTCAAAAAAGGCGGGCGCGGATGCTTCACTGACGGTCGTCCCCTATTACAACAAGCCGACCCAGGAAGGCATGTACCAGCATTTCAAAACCATCGCCGAAACGGTGGATATGCCGCACATTCTGTACAACGTGCCGGGGCGCACCGTGGCCGACATGAGCAACGATACCGTGTTGCGCCTGGCGCAAATACCCAACATCGTCGGCATCAAGGATGCGACCGGCAATATCGAGCGCGGCAGCGACCTATTGCAGCGCGCGGCTTTATTGAAGCGCGCAAACGGGGATTTCGCGGTGTACAGCGGCGA
>SCPW01000306.1 GCA_004298605.1 Gallionella sp. | reverse complement strand
CCTATTCGATGGCTTTGAGCGACCATATCAGGCATCTGGTGGTGGTCGACGAACAGGGGTCGGTGGTCGGGCTGGCCAGCGAAACCGATTTCCGCCGCCACCTGGGCATGGACGTGTTGCGCCAGCTCGATGACATCGAAGGGATCATGGATTGGGAGCTGCCGATATTGGCTCCCGACAGCACGTTGGACAAGGCTTTGGCCCTGATGCTGCGCGACCATACATCCTATGTGCTGGTTGCGGAAGATAACCGCCCGGTGGGCATCCTGACCGAGCGCGACATACCGGGGCTGCTGGTAGGCATTCCGGACGGGCGGACGGAGAGCATCGCCTTGCGTGAAGTGATGCACGCGCCGGTGCAGACGGTCTCGCATAAAACGCCGGTTTTTGTGGCGGCCAACCTGATGCAGGAGCGGCAGTTCCGCCATATGGTCGTGGTCGATGACGACGGGCAAACCCTGGGCATGGTGACGCAACACAATCTGCTGGAGCGCATTACCGCCTTCTTGATGCACGAGAAGGCATTGCACCTGAAAAGCAGCAAGCGGCTGTCGGACGAGCGCTTGAGCCTGGCCGTCGAGGCATCCAGCCTGGGCTTCTGGGAACTCGACCTGACCAGCCGGCAGCTACACTACAGCGACACCCTGCTGCAAGAGCTGGGACTGGGCGTCGGAGAGGTTCCGTCCAGCCTGAACGAGTGGATCAAATGCGTCCATCCGGATGACCGCGCGCTGACAATGGCGAACTACCAGGCCGCCCTGCAACCCGGCAATCCCATGGTCGATTTCGAGTGCCGGATCAGCCACAAAGATAGCCCGTGGATATGGATACAGGCCCGGGGCCGCATTGTCCAACTGGACGCGGCGGGGCATCCGAAACTTGCGATTGGCACCGCGATGAATATCACCAGGCGCAAGGCGGACGAAGAAGAAATACAGCATCTGGCGTTCTACGACCTTCTCACCCACCTGCCCAACCGTCGGCTCCTGCTGGACCGGCTCCAGCAGGCATTGGCCTCCAGCACGCGCAACGGCAAGGAAGGCGCGCTGCTGTTTATCGACCTGGACAATTTCAAGACCCTCAACGACACCCTCGGCCACGACATGGGGGATATGCTGCTGCGGCAGGTCGCGCAACGCCTGGAGTCCTGCATACGCGAGGGCGACACCGTCGCCCGCCTGGGCGGCGACGAGTTTGTGGTGATGCTGGAAGACCTGAGCGAACAGGCTCTCGAAGCTGCGGCGCAGGCGGAAGCCGTCGGCGAGAAAATCCTCGCCGCGCTCAACTTGCCTTACCAGCTCGCCTCGCATGAATACCGCAGCACCCCCAGCATCGGCGCCACCTTGTTCAATGACAACCAGTCTGGGGTGGACGGCCTGTTAAAACAAGCCGACATCGCCATGTACCAGGCCAAAAAAGCCGGGCGCAACACCTTGCGTTTCTTCGACCCGCAGATGCAGGCAAGCATCACCGCCCGCGCCGCGCTGGAAGACGAATTGCGCAAGGCGCTCGAAAACCGGCAATTCCATTTGTACTACCAGATCCAAGTGGACAGTTCGGGCCGCCCGTTGGGGGCGGAAGCGTTGATCCGCTGGCCGCACCCCGAACGCAGTTTTATATCGCCCGCCCAATTCATCCCGCTGGCGGAAGAAACCGGCTTGATACTGCCCATCGGGCAATGGGTTCTGGAAACAGCTTGCGCCCAGCTCAAGGCGTGGCAGCAGGATGCGCTGACCTGCGGCCTCGTCCTGTCGGTGAACGTGAGCGCCAAGCAATTCCGCCAGGCCGATTTTGTGACCCAAGTGCAAGCCACCATGCAACGTCATACCATCAACCCGGCGCTGCTCAAGCTGGAGCTGACCGAAAGCATGATGCTGGAAAATATCGAAGACACCATTGCGACAATAAACATATTGAAAAAAATCGGCATCCAGTTCTCGATGGACGACTTCGGTACCGGTTATTCATCCTTGCAATACCTCAAACGTTTGCCGCTCGATCAGCTCAAGATCGACCAATCGTTCATACGCGACCTTGCCGCCGACAACAGCGACAAGACAATTGTGCGCACCATCGTTGCCATGGCGCGAAGCCTGAACCTGGACGTCATTGCCGAAGGCGTGGAGGAAGAAGAGCAGCGGCAACTTCTCCTGGACCAGGGCTGCACCCACTGCCAGGGTTATCTGTTCGGTAGGCCGATGCCGGTCGAACAGTTTGAGGCGTTGCTGAAGAAGAGGGGCTGAGGGGGTTGGGGTTGGCGTTGCCGTGTACTACTTTGATTCCGCATACAACCTCCCCGACAACAAGCTCGCCGAAACAATCAGCAGCGCGCCCAGCCAGTCGCGCGGGCGCATCGTTTCATCCGCCAGGAAATATGACGCGGCGGCAGCGATCACCAATTCTGACAGGAGCAGGATAATGGCGCGGTTGGCCGGCAGATGGGTGACGCCATATTGGACGGCGAAGCTGGTGGCGCACAGCACGACGCCGAGCAGCATGAGCATCAGCCAGGCTTGCGCATCAATCGCCAGCAGTTGGTCCGGCAAGCCGCCCTGCCGCCACAACAATGGCGCGGTCAGCAGTGCCGTGCCGAGCCACACGCTGTAGGACTTCGTCTCCACGCTCAAATGCGCGGCACGCCGCGACACCACGTTGGACAGCGCGAAACCCATGCCCGCCGACAACCCGATCCATTCGGCGGGGTTACCCGGCAGCGGCAGGCCGGACTGCGGCTCCCACAACATGGTGACCGCACCGCCAAAAGACAGGAAAAGAACCAGATAACCGTAACGGTTGAGCCGCTCGCCCAGCAGCCAATAGGAAAAAAATATCGTCCAGAGCGGTGCGAGATAAAACAGCAACAGCACGCGCATCACCCCGCCGTGCAGCACCGCCAGCACATAGCCGAAATTCGTCCAGCCCGCGCTCAACACCAGCAACACCGCCCACCAGCCGGCGCGCGGGAGTTCGCGCCAGACGCGCGGCAGCATGAACGCGCCGCACAGCATCGCCAGCAGATAGGTAATCAATGTCGCCAGCGCGCCGGACACGCCGGCATCCTGCAACACGCGGTAGGGATACCAGATCAGCCCCCACACCAGAGCGCCGCTCAACACCCCGGCAACCGGCAATACATTTTGTTTTGATGGCACTGGCCCGGCCCTTATAATGCGCGCTGATTTTTGCGCGCCATTGAGATAGCAAATGAACCCGGATTTACAACGACTTCAGCCCTACCCGTTCCAGAAACTCGCCGCGCTGTTCCGCGAGGTCGCGCCAAACAGGGACTATCGTGCTATCAGCCTGTCCATCGGCGAGCCGAAACACGCCACGCCGCAATTTATCCGCGATGCGCTGACGGCAAATCTGGACGGGCTGGCGAATTATCCCACAACCGCGGGGAGCGACGCGTTGCGCGGCACGATTGCTGGCTGGCTGGCCGCGCGTTACAGCATTCCCGCGCCCGACGCCAAAACGCAAATCCTGCCGGTGAACGGCAGCCGCGAGGCGCTGTTCGCCTTTGCCCAGGCGGTGATCGACCGCAGCAAAAATAGCCCCGCCGTGGTTTGCCCCAACCCGTTTTACCAGATTTATGAAGGTGCGGCATTGCTGGCGGGAGCCACGCCCTATTTCCTGAATACCTTGCCGGAAAACAATTACGCGCCAAATTTTGCGCAACTGCCGGAGGAAGTCTGGCAGCGCACCCAATTAATTTACGTCTGTTCGCCGGGCAACCCGACCGGGCGCGTGATGCCACTGTCGGAGTGGCAAACGCTGTTTGAAATGTCCGACCGCTACGGTTTCGTGATCGCCTCGGATGAATGTTATTCGGAGATTTATTTCGATACGCCGCCGCTCGGCGCGCTGCAAGCCGCACGGCAACTGGGGCGCGGCGACTACCGCAACCTGGTGGTGTTCTCCAGCTTGTCGAAACGCTCCAACGTGCCGGGGATGCGCTCCGGCTTCGTCGCGGGCGATGCCAAAGTGATCGAAAAATTCACGCTGTACCGCACCTATCACGGCTCGGCGATGAACCCGGCGATACAGGCCGCCAGTGTCGCCGCATGGAGCGATGAAGCGCACGTTGCGGAAAACCGCCGCCTGTACGCGGAAAAATTCGCCAGAGTGATGGAGATACTCGAACCGGTGTTGCCCGTCACGTTACCCGATGCCGGTTTCTACCTTTGGATAAATCTTTCGGCGGCGGAGATGCGCGCGCCGATCAGCGACACCGCCTTCGCGCAAGCCCTGTATCGCGACTATAATGTGACCGTTTTGCCGGGCAGCTATCTCGCGCGCAGCGCAAATGGCGTAAACCCCGGCGAAAATTTTGTGCGCCTGGCGCTGGTCGCCAATGTGGAAGAGACGGTGGAAGCCGCGCAGCGCATTGCCAAATTCGTATCAACACTCAACTAACCTGAACTGAAAGTCATCATGGACCAATTACAGCAAATCATCGAACAAGGCTTTGAACGCCGCGCCGAAATCACCCCGCGCAATGCCGATGCGCAACTCAAGGAGGCGGTGGATAACGTCATCACCCAACTCGACCAGGGCAAGCTGCGCGTCGCGGAAAAAATCGACGGGCAATGGGTGACCCACCAATGGCTGAAGAAGGCCGTGCTGCTGTCGTTCCGGCTGGAAGACAACGCCTTCATCAAAGGCGGCTTCACCAACTACTACGACAAAGTGCCGTCCAAGTTCGCCGACTACAACAGCCGCGATTTCCGCGAGGGCGGCTTCCGCGTCGTCCCCCCGGCCGCGGCGCGCAAAGGCGCGTTCATCGCCAAAAATGTGGTGCTGATGCCCTCCTACGTGAATATCGGCGCGTATGTGGATGAAGGCACGATGGTGGATACCTGGGCGACGGTCGGCTCCTGCGCGCAGATCGGCAAAAACGTACACTTGAGCGGCGGCGTCGGCATCGGCGGCGTGCTGGAACCGGTACAGGCCAACCCCACCATCATCGGCGACAACTGCTTCGTCGGCGCGCGCTCGGAAATTGTGGAAGGCGTGATCCTGGAAGACAACGTCGTCATCTCGATGGGCGTCTTCATCGGCCAGAGCACAAAAATTTACGACCGCGAAACCGGCGAAATTACTTATGGCCGCGTGCCGGCCGGCTCGGTGGTGGTCAGCGGCAGCCTGCCTTCCAAGGATGGCAGCTACAGCTTGTACTGCGCGGTAATCGTGAAAAAAGTGGATGCCAAGACGTTGTCCAAGGTGGGCATCAACGAGCTGCTGCGGGGCATTTAATACCGTACACCCCGATTCATCGCGATCACATTCAAGGGCGCAATGAATTGCGCCCCTACGCGGAGAATACAAAATGATCGTCACACCATTACTGCAACTCGCCGCCGACAAACAGGCCTCCGACTTGTTCTTCTCGGCAGGCGCGCCGGTCAACATCAAAATTGACGGCATCACCATGCCGATCAACGCGCAGGTTCTGGATGCCGGTATCATCAGGCGCATCGCATATGAATTGATGTCCCCGAAACGGATTGCCGAATTCGAGTCCGCAATGGAGATGAACTTCTCGTTCCGCGCCGATGGCATCGGCAACTTCCGCATCAACGTCTTCCGCCAGCGCGGCGATATCGCCATCGTGATCCGCTATGTCAAAGGCAAGATCGACAACCTGGAAGAGCTGCACCTGCCCGGCATACTCAACGAGCTGATTATGGAGAAGCGCGGCCTGGTGCTGGTGGTCGGCGCGACCGGCTCCGGCAAATCCACCACCCTCGCATCCATGATAGAACACCGCAGCGCCATCAAGAGCGGGCATATCCTGACCATCGA
>SCPW01000305.1 GCA_004298605.1 Gallionella sp. | reverse complement strand
GCATCGCCGAGCTGGGCAACTGGGGCGCGCTGCCGCTGGCCATCGCCGCGCTGTTGGTGAAACTGACGCTGGCCGGCGCCGGGCTGGCTTTGCTGGAAACGCTGCTCGCCAAAATGCGCATCTTCCGCGCGCCGGAATTTTTGGGCACGGCGTTCCTGCTGGCGGTGCTGGGCTTGTTGATCCACTTTTTATTGGGCGCGTGACGATGACTTTCACCGTACAACTCATCAACCTGCTCGCGGCGATACTGTTGCTGATCGTTTTTGCGATGCTGTCGCAGCGGCGCATCCTGTCCCTGATTAACTTGTTTGCCTGGCAGGGGCTGGTGTTGTCGGTCAGCACCTTTGTGGTGGCGTACACGACGGCGCAGAGCCATCTGTATTATTCCGCCGCGCTGACCCTGTTGCTGAAAGTGCTGGTGCTGCCCTGGCTGCTGTACCGCCTGATCCGCAAGCTGAATGTGAAATGGGATGTGGAGACGCTGATAAATATTCCCACCACCATGCTGGCGGGCATCGTGCTGGTGATTTTCGCCTTCAACCTGGCCGCGCCGATCTCGCAGTTGGCCGAAGGCATCACCCGCGGCCTGATCGGCATCGCGCTGGCCAGCGTGCTGCTGTCGCTGCTGATGATGCTCACAAGGCGCAAGGCGATTTCGCAGGTGGTCGGCTTCCTGGCGATGGAAAACGGCCTGTTCTTCGCCGCGACCAGCGCCACGCACGGGATGCCGCTGGTGGTGGAAATGGGCATCGCGCTGGATGTGCTGGTGGCCACTTTTATTTTCGGCATCTTTTTCTTCCAGATCCGCGAGACCTTCGATAGCCTCGATATTTCCCATATGGAGAAACTCAAGGATGATTGATTTGCAACTCCTGGCGCTGCTGCTCGCCCCGTTGCTGGGCGGCTTGCTGCTGGCCGTGTTCGGCTCGCGCAGTTGGGCGGCGGAACTGAATTCGCTGATGAGTTTCTGCACCTTTGCCGCGTCGGTGGCGCTGACCGTGGGCGTGGCCGATGCCGGGCCGCAAGCAGCGTTCAACGAACAGTTTTTCATCGACCAGTTCAACGTGTTCCTGGTCGCCTTGACCGCATTCGTGGCGTTCACCACCTCGCTGTTTTCGCGCCCTTACATGCGCGTCGAACAGGATCACGGCAAGCTCAGCACGCCGATGCTGCATCTGTACTACAGCATGTACCAGTTATTCACGCTGGCCATGCTGGTGGCGTTGACCACCAACAACATGGGCATCGTCTGGGTGGCGATGGAGGCGGCCACCTTGACCACGGTATTGCTGGTCAGCCTGTACCGCACCCCCGCCAGCCTGGAAGCGGCGTGGAAGTATTTCATCCTGTGCGGCGTGGGCATCGCGCTCGCACTGTTCGGCACCATCCTGTTGTATTTTGCCGCCGAGCGCGTGCTCGGCCAGGGCGGCACCGCTTTGCTGTGGACGCATTTGAACGGGGTCAAAGGCGAACTGGAGCCCACCGTGCTCAAGCTGGCATTCGTATTTTTGCTGGTCGGCTACGGCACCAAAATCGGTCTGGTGCCGCTGCATAGCTGGTTGCCGGACGCCCACGCGGAAGGCCCTACGCCGGTTTCTGCGGTGCTTTCCGGGCTGCTGCTGAATGTCGCGTTATGCGCGGTGATGCGCAGCAAAGTGCTGGTGGACGGCGCTTTGGGCACACACCTCGCGGGCAACCTGATGATGGGCTTCGGCCTGCTGTCGGTGGTGGTCGCCGCGTTGTTTCTGTCGCGGCAAAAAGACATCAAGCGCATGTTCGCCTACTCATCCATCGAGCATATGGGGCTTATCACGTTCGCCTTCGGCATGGGCGGACCGGTGGCGACCTTTGCGGCGATGCTGCACATGACCATGCATAGCTTGACCAAGTCGGCGATCTTCTTTGCGGTCGGCCATGCGGTGCAAAAATCCGGCACACAGCAGATGGAAAATATTCGCGGCATGTTGCAACTCAGCCCCACGGTAGGCTGGGGCTTAATGCTCGGCACCTTCGCGATCCTCGGTATGCCGCCGTTCGGCGTGTTCGCCAGCGAATTTCTGATTATCACCACCGCGATGCACGATTACCCGTGGACGACGCCGATATTGCTGGTTTCGCTGAGTATCGCGTTCGCCGCCATTTTCGGCAAAGTGCAGCCTATCGTGTTCGGTGAAACGACCGCAAGCCGTCTGCCACATTCGCCCGCCTTGATCCCGGTTTTTACACACCTGCTGCTGGTGCTGATCCTCGGGCTGTACATGCCGCCGTATCTGGCCGATTGGTACAGGCAAGCGGCGGCTTTGTTGGGGGGGTAAAACCGTATGACGATGAACAGTCTTGTAGGACGGGTGGAGCGAAGCGCAACCCATCAATGCAGTTGTAGGGTGGGCACGTTTTTCGTGCCCACGCGGCCAGCGTTTTGTCATTCACGCGTGGGCACAAAAAACGTGCCCACCCTACCGGAAAATTAAGCGATGCCGATCACTCACCCAAATCTGCAACTGAACAAACTTCCCGGCGCGATTCCGGCATGGCGGGGCGAGATCGCGACCGGCGATTTGCCGCCGATTTGCCAGAACGTATCCGACGGCGGCGGGCGGCTGGTCGCATTGTGGGGCAGCGATGCGCGCTTCCCTCTCCCCAACCCTCTCCCGCAAGCGGGCGAGGGAGCAAACGAATCGCTGCGCGAACTTCGAGTTGATGGTTTTGCGCTGCATGTCGCGCTGGTCACCGAGGCGGGGCTGATTTGCTTGAGCGCACCGTTGGCTGCCGATCAGCCCGCCTATCCCGATATTAGCCGGATATTTCCGGCAGCCAATCGCATGCAACGCGCCGCGTATGACCTGCTCGGCATCTACGCGCACGAAGGCAGCGATCACCGCAAATGGCTGCGCCACGGCGCGTGGCACGGCTTTCCGCTGCGCAAGGATTTTGATGCAAGTTCTCCGGGCAACGCCCTTCTCCCCAACCCTCTCCCGCGGGCCATCCCTCTCTCTAACTCTCTCCCGCAAGCGGGAGAAAGGACAAACGAGAAAAGCAACTTTGAATCCTTGGGAGAGGGAGCAACCGTCCATTCTCCTGCGGAGAACGGAATCCAAACCCTTGATGCCTATCCGTTCGTGCAGGTCGAAGGCCAAGGCGTGCACGAAATCCCGGTCGGGCCGGTGCATGCGGGCATCATCGAGCCGGGGCATTTCCGTTTTTCTGTTGTCGGCGAAAAAGTGTTGCGGCTTGAAGAGCGTCTCGGCTACACCCACAAAGGCATCGAGAAACGCTTCGAAAGTTTGACCTTGCAACAGGGCGCAAAACTTGCCGGGCGGGTGAGCGGCGATAGCACCGCAGCATAAGC
>SCPW01000304.1 GCA_004298605.1 Gallionella sp. | reverse complement strand
CGTCATTGTGCCAAACTTGGTTGCCGCCCATTTTGGCATATTGTTTTTTTGCGGATAATCTGCGCTAATTAAACTGGACTTGAAAAGGATGAAAGTATGCATGTTGAAATGAATATGGACGTTGCCGAGCAGGTGCTCAAGGGAATACATTTGCCGCCGTGCCCGACCGTATTGCTGGCAGCCATGAAAGAGGCGCGGTCACCCAATGCGGATATGGGGCGGATAGCGCACCTGATCGAACAGGATGTCGGTTTGTCCGCACCCATGCTCAAGCTCGCCAATTCGCCTTATTTCGGCCTGCGCAATAAAGCGTCTTCGATCCGGCAAGCCGTTGTTGTGCTGGGGATACGGAATACCGTCAATTTGCTCAGCAATGTCGCATTGCGCGCCAACGTGGCGCCGGATATGCCCGGCATGGATGAATTCTGGGAACGTTCGGGCATGACGGCTTTGGCCTCTTCCCGCATTGCGGCGCAGATTCCCGGCGTGTCGCGCGACGATGCTTATACCGTGGGGCTGTTTCACGATTGCGGCATTCCGGTGCTCATGCAGAAATACCCCGACTATGCAAAGAATATCGGCGAGATGTCGAACGCCGGCGTCGATGTCTGCCAGGCCGAGAACCGTTGCTATTCGACTACGCATGCGGTGGTGGGGTATCTGCTGGCGCGTAATTGGCTGTTGCCCGCGCAGATGTGCCGCGCGATTTTGTACCATCACGACCTTACGATTTTCTCTTCGGCCAGCGATTCCGCATCAAACGAGATTTGCAATTGGGTGGCCATTCTCCAGGCGGCGGAATACGCCGTGGATTCGCACTTGGGCTTGCCTAACGAGAGTTGGGAAATCTGGCGCCCGCACGTGTTGAAACATCTGCAACTTTCCGCGCAGGAATTCGACGAATCGCGCAGCGATGTGCTGAATCTCCTGCAGGGGGATTAGCACCAATACCGTTTATGTAACCGTTCGCGGCGGGTTCTCCGATAAACTCAGGGGAGTCTTGTCGGACCACCAGCCGCTTCCATAGCCATTGGATCCGCATCCGCCAACCCGACACAAACACGGTTGCGGCCTTCCTGTTTGGCGCGATAGAGCGCGTTATCCGCCCGGGCGCATAACGATTCCAGCGTGTCGCCGGCCACATATTCGCTTACGCCGAAGCTGACAGTCACTTTCGGCACGCCGGGGAAGCGGTAGTCTTCTATCGTGCAGCGCAGCTTTTCGGCCAGGGCCGCCGCCGCTTCATAACCGTTCTGGGGCAGGAAGATCAGGAATTCCTCGCCTCCCCAACGCACCAGAACGTCGTTTGCCCGGATGAGGTCATGGACCAGCCGGGCCATTTCCCTGAGTACCGCATCTCCCGCCGCATGGCCGAATTCGTCATTGACATGCTTGAAATGGTCGATATCGAACATGATCAGCGCCAGCCTGCCGCTGTAGCGCAATTTGCGTTGCAGTTCGCTCGCAAACAGCTCCGTGAATTTGCGCCGGTTGTAGGCGCCGGTCAACGAATCGGTGGAGGCCAAATAATCTTTTTCCTTTATCAGGCGTTCGGCAACGGCGAGCAGCTCGTTAAAATTGCGTGAAATGGCGCCGATCCCGTCGCTGCTGCGAGGCCGGATGCGATTGGAGAAATCCCGGGTGTTGACAGTGTGTGCGATGTTGGCGAGAAGCATGTTGAGCGCGTGCAGCAAGTGAAAAATAGCCGAACCGGCCAAAAACACGAGCGTGAGCAAAACGCCTAAAGTAACGATCCCGTTAAGCAAAAAGCGCTGCTTGGCGGCTGCGATCTCGCTTTTTATCTGCTGGCGCAGATGGGCTGCTGACTGATTTTCTACTTCCCTCAACTGGTCGATGGCGTAGCTGGCGGCAGCCATCCACTCTTCTGACGTGACCACGCCGCCGCGTTCGGACAGGACGGATTGGATGATCCCGAAAACGGCCTGCACCCCGGGTTGCGCGAGGGTGGCGCGGAACGCATCGGCAGCCGCCGGCGTGGTATCGCGCAAAAATATCTTGCTGTGGTACTGGTGCATACCGAGCAACCGGCCCACCGTGGCGACACGCTCCCTGTCGACACTTCCCTGGGAAAATGATTCGTTCAGGCTGCCGCGGATTTCACCGAGGTATTCCTTGGCGTACAGCAGATGGGCGTGGGCGGAAAGCTTGCCCTTTAGAGCCGGGGTGTCCGAGTCCAGGGCAAGCGCGTTGATCCTGTCGAGAATTTCCACGATGGACAGGGTGTAGTAGCCGAAGGAATCCAGGGGCATCGTCCGGTGCCCGGAAACCATTTCCCTTACCTCGGCCAGTTTCGCCAGATTTTCCAGGTGCTGCGCCGTATCGCTGTCCAGCAGCGCCTTGGCACGATCGGTGGCGGCGCGTTGCGCGTCGATGGCATCCTCATTGTTTTTTGACCGGATGACCAGATAGCCGGCGGAAATGCCGCGCTCCTTCTGCAATTCATGCACCAGGCCGGAAAGTTTTTCCGCGGCCTCCATCCGGGCGAACAGCGCATGTTTTCCGGCATATTCGCGGCTGTCCGCCGCAAACTGGGCGCCCAGGATGTATAACAGGCTGCCTATTGCCAGCAGGCCAAGCAGTAATATTCTCGCTTTGATGGTCATGTCGTTTTTGCCGGGATCGCCGTTTTGTTTGAGAGTTTTTCTGGGTGGCGATGCGCCGCGTGATTATGCGGCACAACGCAACGCAAGGCAAAGCGGGAGAAGTCCAAATCCCTTGACGTATAAGCCTGTTTCGCTATAATGCGCGCCCCTGTAGAACCGATGGTCGGTTCTCGGCCTTGCTCCACCGCCACGCAGTGTTGGTCCGCACCCTCTTTTGAGGGCGGCGGATTTCTGACCAAACCATGGCGGGGGGCTATTAACCATAAGGAGATGTAATGCGACATTACGAAATCGTATTTATTGTGCATCCCGATCAAAGCGAGCAAGTGCCCGCGATGATCGAGCGCTACCGCACACTGGTCACTTCCAAGGGTGGCCAAATCCACCGTCTGGAAGACTGGGGGCGCCGCCAGTTGGCTTACCCGATCCAAAAGATTCACAAGGCACACTACGTGCTGATGAATATCGAATGCAACCAGGAAACCCTGGACGAGCTGGAGCACGCGTTCCGCTTCAACGACGCCGTGCTGCGCCATTTGACCGTCAAGAACAAGGTTGCGGTCACCGAACCGTCCGCGATGATGAAGGAAGAAAAATCCCGCTCCGTACCGACCGAAACTGCCGCTGTTGCAGCCCAGGCTGAAGCGGGTGCGGCAGCCGCTGCGGCTGTTTGATCACCGGCAATTGGCGCGTAATCAGGTTGTCATCAGCGGCGAGTTAATCGCGCTGGAAGCTTTGCGGTATACCCCGGCCGGGGTGGCGAGAGTGGCGCTGACGTTACGCCATGTTTCGCAGCAGTCCGAAGCAGATGGTTTGCGGCAAGTGCAGTGCGAAGTGAATGCGCTGGCGTTTGCCGGGGTGGCCGAAAAAGCCGCCAAGTTTGCGGTAGGACAGGCCGTTAAAGTGCGCGGATTTTTAGCCCAGCAAAGTATCCGCAGCCGACAACTGATTTTGCATATCAACGACATAATTTTGGAATAAGGAAATATCATGGCTCGCCCATCAGACAAAAAGAAAGATGACAAGAACAAACGTTCTTCCCGCAACAACCTGTTCAAGCGCCGCAAGTTCTGCCGCTTCACAGTCGAAAAGATCGCCGAAGTGGATTACAAGGATGTGAATATCCTCAAGGAATTCATCACCGAAAACGGCAAGCTGATCCCGGCCCGCATCACCGGCACCAAGACGCGCTACCAGCGCCAATTGAGCACCGCCGTGAAACGCGCGCGGTTCCTGGCTTTGCTGCCCTACACCGATTTGCACTAAGGAGCGCAGTCATGCAGATAATTTTGATGGAAAAAGTGGCCAACGTCGGCCAATTGGGTGAAGTGGTCAAGGTTAAAAATGGTTATGCCCGCAATTTTTTGATTCCGCAAGGCAAGGCCAAACGCGCGACGGCAGCCAACATGGCCGAATTCGAAACGCGCCGCATCGAGATCGAAGCGGCTGAAAAAGCCAAGCTGGCCGAAGCGCAGGCGCGCGGCGAAAAGCTGGCCGGTTTGACCGTGCAGGTCGTGCAAAAAGCAGGTGTGGACGGCAAGCTGTTCGGCTCCGTCACCAATGCGACCGCGATGTCGGCATTGGTG
>SCPW01000303.1 GCA_004298605.1 Gallionella sp. | reverse complement strand
CGCCGCATGGCCATTCCCTGCAAGCGACCGGCAACGCGGCAGCGCGCCCGCCAGCGCGGCCAGAATGTTCAAGTTATTATTTCTCGGCTCCTAAATACCGTTAACCACACTTCCGGCGTTTACCAAGCACCCCCATCCCAGCCTTACCCCGCTTGCGGGGGAGGGTTGGGGAGGGGGCGGTTTTTGGCTGGTTGACGTATTTGGTATTTTAGAAAATTCCAACTCCCTTAGATGCTCCCTTTAACTGGCAAACCCATCATGACTTTCGCCCCGAATCTTGGCATCGCTTTTCAGGAAATAGCGCGTCGGCACGCGGACCGCACCGCATTGCTCTACCCGGCTACGGGAGAGCGGATCACCTACCGGGAGCTGGGGCTGCTGGCGGATCGCATCGCGGGCATTTTGTGGGCGAGAGGCCTTCGTCATGGCCAGGTGGCGGCCATATTTCACGACAAATCCCCCGCCGCCTTCGCGGCCATGCTTGCCTGTCTGCGCCTCGGCATCCTCTACACCAATCTGGATCCCGGCAACCCCTGGGAACGGCAGCGCAAAATCCTCAATACCTGCCAGCCGCGCGTAATCATCAATGCCTTCCCGGATATTCCCTGCGGGTATGCGTTGGGAGCCGAGGGTTTCCGGGATGTTTTGCACCTGCGCGATATGCCGGCTCTGAGCCAGGCGGAGCCGTTGCCGGAATGCGGTGCAACCGGCGGCGGGTCGCCGGCCTACATCATGTTTACCTCGGGTTCCACCGGGATGCCGAAGGGGGCGGTCATGTCCCATGCGAACCTGCTGTGGTTTATCGCCTGGGCGCGCGACCGTTTTGCCGTCACACCCGACGATGTGCTGTCGAACGTCAACCCGATCTATTTCGATAACTCCGTTTTCGACTTCTATACGGCCATTTTCTCCGGCGCTGCGCTGGCGCCCGTTACGCCTGACCAGGTGCGGGATGCGCGCCTTCTTGTCCGCCTCGTCAACGACGCGGGCTGCACCATCTGGTTTTCCGTGCCGTCGCTGCTCGTCTACCTGCTGACCACGCGCGCGCTGACAACGACGGATTTCCCAGCCATCCGCAAGATCATCTTTGGCGGCGAAGGTTTTCCGAAAAGCAAGCTGCGCCAGCTCTACGACATTTTCGGCGCACGCGCGGAATTGGAAAACGTATACGGCCCCACCGAATGCACCTGCATCTGTTCGGCGCACACCATCGGTAAAGACGACTTCGTGGACATGCAAAACCTCGCCCCGCTCGGCTTGCTGGCGCAGAATTTCGGCTTCGAAATCCTGCCGGTGGACGAAACGGGCAACGATTCTGGCGAGCTGTTCCTGCGCGGCCCGCAAGTGGGTCTCGGCTACTACAACGACCCGGAACGCACCGCCAGGGCTTTCGTCCAAAACCCGCGCCATGCACTCTACGCGGATGTCGGCTACCGCTCCGGCGACCTCGTGCGCAGGGATGCGCGCGGCTGGCTGCATTTCAAAGGACGCGCGGATTTTCAAATCAAGCATATGGGCTACCGCATCGAATTGGAGGAAATCGAGGCCGCGCTCGGCACCTTGCCCGATGTCGGGGAATGCGCCGTCATTTACCAGAAACTCGGCGACGGGCTGGGCCAGATCGTCGCCTTTGCCGCCATGGGCGCACCGGCATCCCCGGAGGAGATGCTGCGCAGAATTGCCGCCATCGTGCCGCCCTACATGACGCCCCGGCGCCTGGTCATCCTGGATTTGTTGCCGAAGAACGCCAATGGTAAGATTGACCGCGTCGCGTTGCAGGCGCTCGCAACTTTCCCCAGCACACCATGAAACCTGTCGTCATCTTCGGTACCGGCAAAATCGCGGAA
>SCPW01000302.1 GCA_004298605.1 Gallionella sp. | reverse complement strand
TTGGCAAGCATGGTTAGCAGGGATACGACCAGCTTTTGTGAAGCGGGAAATAAATGGGCTTCGGGTTCTTCAATATAAAACCCTTGAGACGGTTTCCCACTTGAAAATGACATGGCTTTAAGTGCCAACAACATGGGCAATGCTTCTTGTTGACCTGAAGAGGCATTGGCAAGATTGATTTTGCGTGACGAGTCGATAATCCAGTCTTGTTCATTTTCCTGAAGATAACGGCCTGCGATAATGGATTCCACCAGCCTATCGATTTCCTTATGCACTAAATCGTCATCTTTGCCAAAGACAAATTTGCCTTTGTAAAAACGTTTTGAGTTTTCGTAAACAGAGCCAAATTCCTTAAGGAACGGATCTATTTCAATGTTGCTGGCAAGAAAGGAAAAAATATTTTTCTGTAAATTGGCAAAAAAAGTCCTGCTGGCAGGAATAAATACTTGTGGCTCAAAAAAAACATCATATTCCAATGTCCGAGCAAAGTTAAGGATATGGGAAATAATCATGCGCTCCTCGCCAAAAAGCGAGGCTTGCCTCGGTAAGCCCGCTATCGCCTTGTCCATCTTCCCCTGTGTCTCTTTGACAACTATTTGGCAATGCCTTTTTAAGTCCCCATGCAATTTAAGCAGTGACTCTGAATAAGTTATCGATAGATTTACTTTAGATGCACCTGTTTTAGTGCCGACAAGGCGGACGTCCAGACAATTATGTGTATAAGACATAGAAAATTCTTGTGTGCCCCAATAAACTTTGGGAAATATGGCTTCAAATTTTGCAGCCAGCGTTACGGTTAAGTTCCGTTTGTTTTTTCCACTGATTACGTTGTCGATCAGCGCTTTGCCGACCTCTCGCTTAAAAAAATAGATCAGCTTGACAATAATGCTTTTCCCTCGCGCTTGCGGGCCGATAAACACATTGAACCGGTTCAGGCAAATATCCGCCTGCGCGATAGTTAAAAAGTTTGTGATGTGCAAGGTTTCCATTGGGTCGCAAAGGAGAAGGTATTTGTAACCGCAAAAAGCACGAAATTGTTGATAAGGCTTAGCGCTATCCAACCGGCAGTCACGCAGTCGATACGGGACGCAGAGCGTCCCGGCCTGCGTTCCCACGCTCAGCGTGGGAACGATAAGGTCACGCCGCGCTTTCCATGCCCTTGGACAAACTGTGAATCAGGTTTTCCTCGGCATCCAGCAGTTCGACCTGCAACGGCATTTTGCCCAGGGCGTGGGTGGCGCAGGACAGACAGGGATCGAAGGCGCGGATGGCGATTTCGATGTGGTTGAGCAGGCCCTCGGTGATTTCATGGCCGTGCAGATAGCGCTTGGCGACGTGGCGGATGGACTCGTTCATGGCCTGATTGTTGTTGGTGGTGGAAACGATCAGGTTGCACATCGTGACGATGTCGTTTTCATCCACGCGGTAGTGATGGAACAACGTGCCGCGCGGCGCTTCGATGACGCCGACCCCTTCTTGTTGCCGTTCACCGGTGGCGAGCAAATCGCCGCTCAGGATATCGGGGTCGTGCAGTAATTCCTTGATGCCTTCCACCGCGTGCAGCATTTCGATCATGCGCGTCCAGTGATAAGCCAGCGCCGCGTGGATGGGGCTGCCGCCGGCATATTCCACAAAGTCGCGGCGCTCGTGTTCGGCAAAAGCGGTGGGGATGCTGTCGCAGTTTTGTACGCGCGCCAACGGGCCGACCTTGTACCAGCCGTGCTCTTTGCCCAGCGACTGGAGGAAAGGAAACTTCATGTAGCTCCAGCTGCGCACTTCTTCTTCGATGTACTGGTTGTACTGATTGCAGGCCACGCCGTCGAAAATCAGCTTGCCGGCATCGTCGCGGGCGCGCAGTTTGCCGTCGTACAAGTCCATGGCGCCATCCGGGCCGACCAGGGACAGCATATTGGAGCGGCACATGCCGAAGCTGTTGTAGAGGCCCGGATTGGCATCGTGCAGTTGCTTGACCAGCTTCACCGCGTCGCGGCTCCAGGCAATCATGGTGTAAACGTCTTTCAGCAATTCGTCGCGCTCGGCCAGACTGACCAGCTTGTTGACGCCGCCGGGCACGGCGCCGGTGCCGTGGATGCGTTTGCCGGAGGTGATGCGGATGACTTCCTGGCCGAACTTGCGCAGCAACACGCCCTGGCGGGCGGTTTCCGGGTGCCGCTCGGCGATGCCGACGATGTTGCGCTTGGCGACGTCGGAGTCGAACCCGAACAGCAAGTCCGGCGAACACAGGTGGAAAAAATGCAGCGCGTGCGACTGCATGATTTGGCCGAAGTGCATCAGGCGGCGGATTTTTTCCGCCGTGGGGGTCAGATGATGGGCGCCGACGATGGGGTCCATGGCCTTGGCGGCGGCCAGATGATGCGACACCGGGCAAATGCCGCACAGGCGCTGCACCATGACCGGCACTTCCCAGTAGGGCCGGCCCTGGATGAAGCGCTCAAAGCCTCTGAATTCGACGATGTGCAGGCGTACCTGGTGAATTTTGTTGTCTTCATCCAGCAGCAGGGTGACTTTGCCGTGGCCTTCGACCCTGGATACGGGATCGATGGCGACGCGGCGCAGCGTTTCGGGATGTTCGGCGGTTTCCAGGTGGTAAGTCATGGTGGGCTCCAGTGGTGATCAGAGGTGTTGACCGGATAAAACAGCAACAAGGGTTGCTCCGGTACCAGTAAAAATCATTTTAGCCATACGGCATTTTGCCCGAGTTATCCGGTCTCGACGACGTCCCAACTCTCCTCCGGCTCGGCTTGCGGGAAAAACGCGCCTTCGCTACAAACCGATATGAACTGCGCCAAGTCCCACAAGTTGCCATATATCTGCGTACCAACGAAGCCGTAAGCATGCGCCGCCCATCCACGCCTCCCGACATGGCTTCCAGGAAAACCCAATTCGGCTTGGTTTATGGCTTGGCGTTTTGGTCTCGGCGATAGTAGCTTGGAAATTCAGCAATCATGGCTTAATTCGGTTTTGTGTGTTTAACGAATAACGCTGTTCAAACACTTCTTGCCAGGATAATTTTTCAACAAGGGTTTCTTGCCGCATTTCATCTTCAGCTTCTACTAGCGCCGAGGTTAAGCAATCATCCCACAATTGTTTAATAACATCATCATTCAGGCTGGGTGTTTCGTCCTGAATATCCCTGATTTCCTCACGTGCATTGTGGATAGTGGCTATCCAGCTTCTTGATCGATAATCAGGTTGTGTTTTCCACTTGATGATGTGCTTCATCAGTCTGATTATCTGGCTTTTTAAAGCACGTTTTTCCGAGCGGGACAAAGCGTTTATCAATTCCTTAATGCCATTATCGGCTTCCGACGAATTACCTCGCTGTAGTTCATGGTGAATAGCGAGCGCCGTTTTATAATGCGATGTCGCCGACAGCGTTTGCCAATTCATAAATTCTCCAAAGCCACGGAACGCTATAACCACCGGCTGAATGGTGACATTCTTGCTTAGTCATAATGCAACAACTCATGCGGCAACACCGGCTCCTTGCCTGCCAACAAATCGGTCAGCACTTTCCAGATGGTATCGCCGGAAGGCGGGCAACCGGGCATGAAATAGTCGACCTTGACCACTTCGTGGATGGGATGAACCTGGTTGAGCGGCAGCGGCAATTCCGGGTCGTTGGGGATCAAGCCGTTATGCAGGCCGGGGCTGGTGTGGTACACCTCTTCCAGGATCATCGGCAGCGGAATGGGGTTGCGCTGGGCCGGCAGGCCGCCGTTGATGGCGCAGGCGCCCACGGCGATCAGCACTTTGCACTGCCGGCGGAATTCGCGCAGCACGTGGACGTTTTCGGCGTTGCACAGACCGCCTTCGATCAGGCCGATATCGCAAGGTCCCACGTGCTTGATGTCGGTGAGTGGGGAGCGGTCGAACTCGATGTGTTCGACCAGCTCGAATAAGCGTTCATCAATGTCCAGAAACGACATGTGGCAGCCGAAACAACCGGCCAGCGAGGTGGTGGCGACTTTGAGCTTGGGTTTGGTGGAAGCGCTCATGGTTAAACCTCCTTGGTCGGCATGCGGGAGTCTACGTATTCCGACGCCGGTTTTATATCGAAAGTCCGCTGGCCGATGGGAACAGCGAAACCCTGGCGTTTTTTCAGGATCACGCCGACCGGGCACACGTTGGCCGCTTTGTCTTCGCCGGAAAAATCGGTATCGCCCAGGCGATGCGACTTGGCGTTGACCAGCAAGTGGGTTTTGATGCCGCGTCCGCCCAGCGCAAACACGTTTTTGCCGTCCACGTCGCGGCTGGCGCGCACGCACAGCGAACAGAGGATGCAGCGGTTGGTGTCCAGCAGATAGTCCGGGTGCGACGCATCGACGGGCCGGTTGGGATAAAAGTGATCGAAGTGAGGGGTGAGCATGTGCAACTGATAGGCGGTGGCCTGCAGTTGGCAGTTGCCGCTTTTTTCGCAGGAAGGGCAGAAATGGTTGCCCTCGACGAACAGCATCTGCGTCAAGGCGCGGCGTTCGTCGTTCAGTTCATCGATATTGCTTTCCACCACCATGCCGGCTTGGGCCTTCATGGTGCAGGAAGCGGTCTGGCGGCCGTTGATTTTTACCGTGCACAACTTGCAGGAACCGTGCGGCGGAAAATCGGGGTGATGGCACAGGTGCGGGATGTACACCCCGGCGTCCAGCGCGGCCTGGATGACGGTCTGGCCATCCTGGAATGGAATTTCCTTGCCGTCCAGGGTAAAGGTATTGCTCATGGTTGTTCTCCGATGGCTTCATCGTGCAGGTGGGCGGCGCTGTCGTCGCGGCCGGTGGAACGGCGGGCCGGGGCCAAGGCCCAATCCAGGTCGAAAGCCGGGGTAAAGTCGCGGTGTTGCAGACGCTTTTCGTAGGCAGGGCCGAATTTGGCAATGGTGTCCAGTACCGGGTTGCAGGCGGAATGCCCCAGGCCGCAGTGGCTCATGGATTGCAGCAACACGTTGAGGCGCTTGATTTCTTCGAAATCATAGGGCGAGCCGTGGCCGTTGTGCAGCTTGTCCATCAGGTTGCGCAGCAATGAGGTGCCCACCCGGCACGGCGTGCAGAAACCGCAGCTTTCGTGCGCAAAGAATTGGACAAAGTTGCGCGCCACTTCGAACATGTCGCGGCTGTGGTCGAACACCATGAACGCCCCGGCGGTGGGGATGTCTTCAAAAGCGATGCGGCGCTCGAATTCCGCCGCGCTGACGCACACGCCGGACGGCCCGCTGACCTGCACCGCCTGGCTGTTGACGGCGCCGCAATCTTCCAGCACTTGCGCCACCGTCACGCCGAAGGGGTATTCGTAGATACCGGGCTGGGTGCAGTCGCCGGATACCGACAGCAATTTGGTACCCGCCGATTTGCCGGTACCCAGGCCGGCGTACCAGGCGCCGCCGCGTTCGGCGATCAGGGTGCCGGCGGCGAAGGTTTCCACGTTGTTGACCACGGTCGGCTGGTTCAGATAACCGTGGGTGACGGGGAAGGGCGGACGGTTGCGCGGCGTGCCGCGCTTGCCTTCCAGCGACTCGATGAGCGCGGATTCTTCGCCGCAGATGTAAGCCCCGGCACCCAGGTGAATTTCGATGTCGAAATCGAAACCGGCCTGTCCCAGAATGTTACCGCCCAATAAATTGGCGCGGCGGCGGTTTTCCAACACCGCCTGCAACGGTTCCAGCAAATAGCGGTACTCGCCGCGCAGATACAGCATCCCCAGTTGCGCGCCGATGGCGTAGCCGCACAGCGTCATGCCCTCGAACACCCGGTCGGCATAGGAGGCCAACAGCACCCGGTCTTTGAACGTGCCCGGTTCGCCTTCATCGGCGTTGCACACCACGTAATGGGCCTGGCCCGGCGCATTGCGGCAACCTTCCCATTTCAGGCCGGTGGTAAAACCGGCGCCGCCGCGGCCGCGCAGATTGGCGGTTTTCACTTCGTCGATCAGGGCTTGCGGTCCCAAGGCAAAAGCCGCGCGCAAGGCCGCGCCCGGTTGAAATTCGCTGCCGAGCAGCACGTCTTTGCGGCGGATGTTCTCTTCCACTTGGAAAAATTCAGCCGGCCATTGTTCCAGCGGAATTTCATTGCGCACCAGTTCGCAGATGACCTCCACCCGATCCATCGTCAAGCGGGTGACGGTGCGGCCGTTGACCAGGAGGGCCGGCCCCTGGTCGCACATGCCGGTGCAGGAAGTGGTATCGACGCTGACCAGACCGTCTTCGGACACTTTGCCGTGCTCTATCCACAATTGCCGGCACATCTGTTCCAGCAGGTCCATATTGCCCAGCATGCGGTCGGTGATGTTGTCGGAAAACAGGATGCGGTAGCGGCCGGGCGGATGCAGGTAAAAGAATTCATAAAACCCCGCCACGCTTTCGACCTGCGTGCGCAGAATGCCCAGACGCGCAACCAGGTGATCGATGGCGTCGGAATGGATATAGCCGAAATGCTCCTGCATCTCGCGCAATATCTGCATCAGCTTGGTGGGATTGTGCCCGTAGCGTTCAAGGATGGGATCGATGTATGCGCTGTGCATGGAACGTCCTTTGGGTGGTGAGGAGTTGACGGATGGAAACAGCCCTGCTCACGATGGTAAACCGGAATATCGCGACTTGCCAGTTTTAACGCGGTTTTCAAGGCGTTGAATGCCAGTGCCTTGGATACTGGGCATACCGTAACAAACATTTGTTACCGAAGTGTTGCACAGTATAGGGCGCGCGCTGCGAACGGATCGGCGCTGGCCGCGAACGGTTTATGGGCGCTTGGTGGGGTGATATTTCCAGTGAAATGCGCCGCTGTCGCCGAAAAACAGCTTTTCGCCGGCCATGGCGGAGCCCCGCAGCCTGGCGTTGATTTCTTTGAACGGCAGTTCGTTGAGCGGGGCGTCGATGGCGCTATACATCGTGCAAACCGTGGTTTCGCCGTTGATTTTTTTGATGTCGCAAGCCACTTCCGCGGCGCTCGCCGCCACCTGCGTAATCAATTGGTCGATTTGCACGGAAAATTGACCGCGCTCCTCCTGTATTTTTTTAATGTTTTCCCGAATTTTGGCCATTTGCTTGAGCCACTGGTCCACCGACGCAGCCAGTTTTTTAAAGCCGGCCTGTTGTTCCGCGCTCAGGGTGACGGCTGGGTTTTTCAAGTGGTT
>SCPW01000038.1 GCA_004298605.1 Gallionella sp. | reverse complement strand
CGCGCAAGCGATCGGCGTATCTGCCGCCGCTCCCGACGAAACGGCGGCGAGACAGCCGCTCACGGCTTTCGGGGACGGGGGCGGTGATGCCCGACCGCTGCGCCTGAAGCTTGCTCGGATGATAGGCGCATCGCCTGCTGCCGCCAGAGCCGCTACCGCCAGGGTCGCCGCCGCTCCCGCAGCGGAAGCAATGCCGGAGCCCGTTGCGAAGCGGGCTTCCTCGCTGCAACTGGCACCCATCGAGTTTGTGCTTGGTGGGAGCATCGGCTATGATACGCAGCGCCAGACCATCGGGGCGGACAAATACATGACACAGTCGCTCAATACCAATGTGAACGCCACCGCCAACTCCTTTATCTGGCAACCTTGGTTTGCCCGAGTGAGCGGCGGCTTGGGTCTAGGCTTCAATACAACCAGCACGGAGGCCGGTTCGGCGAACGGCACGACGGCTGGAAAATCTTCGAACAATATCGTCACGGGTAATGCGGTCTTGTCCTTGTTGCCGTCCAGCCGCTTTCCGTTCGAGGCGCGCTTCGACAGGAGTGACAGCCGGCAAAACAGCAGCCTCGGCGCCGCTTCATCCGCCTACCAAACCACACGCTATGGCTTGACCCAACGTTACCGCCCCCTGTCCGGCGGCGCCAATTATATGGTGAGCTATGTCCATGACCTGTGGGAAAGCGCGAACCTGGACGAGAACAAGCAGGATACATTTCGCGCCGAAACGACGCAGCAGTTTGCCAACCAGACGCTCCGGATAAGCGGTGACTCCACGCGCAATGAGCAACCGCGCACCAATCAAAGCACGCTGACCAATAACCTGGTGTCCCAGCACAGTTACCGCCCGGATACCAGCCTTTCAGTGGAAAGCCTTGCCAATATGGCCAAGGCGAACTATCGCCTGACGCAGGGCGGGCATGATTTCAGCTATATGCAATTGAGCAGTTCCGCGTACTGGCGATCCACCGAAAAGCCCTTTAACGTTAACGGCGGCGTGCGGCTGAGCGACTACAGCAATACCACCAACACCACTATTACAAAGACGCGCAACGCCAATGCAAATGTGGGCGCGAATTACGATTGGTCCAAACATATCCGGCTGAACGGCAGCGGCAATGTCAACGTGGCCGACAACGGCGGCAACCAAACCGTGTCAACCAACCAAAACGTCGGGGTTACCTACCAGCCGGACGCGATAGCGCTCGGCGCTTTTAACTATACCCGCTCCATTGCGAGCAGCGTCAGCAATAACACCGATTCTCTCGGTGGCGCGCAGCACTTTTCGCTGAGCCCCAGCCATGGGCTGAACCGTAAAATCGGACTGGGTAAGGGTACGTTGGGGATGAACCTGAACCAGTCAGTTTCGTTTGATGTGGATACCCGCAGTGCATCCACTTCGATCCTGACGCATACGGGCTCGCTCTCGTGGGGCCTTTCAGAAGGCCGGAAAACCACTCTGGTGCATTTGAGCGCCAACGATTCGCGCGCCATGGGCGGCACCCCGTATTCTTTTCAGATGATCAACCTGCAGGCGTCTCTCAACGAGAACCTGAGCCGTAACGCCACGTGGGGCGGCAATCTGACCGCCCAGGTGGTGCGGCAGGAGACCGCCACTACGCCGACTTTGACGACTACCACTTCCAGCGCGGATTTGAGCTATCGCCATCAGCGCGCATTTAATGTGCCGCGCCTGCGGTTTACCTCGGAGCTGCGGATTTTTGGCGACTCGCTCGTTCCGGTGCTGGCGACCCCCGATAAAGAGGAAACGCTCTCTTGGGAGAACCGTTTCGACTATGCTATCGGACGCCTCCAGTTGCGGGCCAGCGCGCGCCTGGCGGAAGTCAATAAAATAAAACAATCCTTGTATTGGTTCAGTGTGAACAGGCAATTTTAGGTGATTTGATGATGCGAAGTTTTATGTCAACTCAACAGAAAGAAAGGAAATAAATGTCATATTCGATTAACTCGTAGCGTGGGTTAGCTTGTGCGGTTTAATAAAGGCAGGCAATCCGCAATTTTTCGCCGTGCAAAAATTGTGGAATTGACGCCGACGGATGTATTAACCCTGGGTTCAGGTTCATTAACAGAAAGGAAGGAAAACGGAATGCAATCTCTGATTAGACGCACCCTCATGAGCCGGATGCTGTTGGTCTGGTCGCTCGTCCTGGCCGCCACCTTCGTCTACACACGGCCCGCCATGGCCGAGTACGGCGACGTGGTCATCAATAATTACTCGGATAAAGCAGAAATGCGCCCGGTGGTATTCCCCCACTGGTTTCACCGTGTCCGCTTCGCCTGCAAGGTATGCCACGCCGATCTCGGCTTCAAGTTCAAGGCGGGCGGCAACGAAATCGATATGCTTAAAATTATCGATGGCAAATATTGCGGCGGCTGCCACAACGGTAGCATTGCCTGGTCGGTGAGCAACTGTAACCTGTGTCACTCCGGTAAGCCGGGTACGCCGACCCAGGTACACGAAAGCACGTTGCAGGAACTGGCAACCCCAGCCAGATCGTCAGCCACCAAATAAGGAGGAGGTAACATGAATCATCTGTCAAAACTGATATATTTCGCCCTGCTGTCCGTGCTGATGAGTGCGCCGGCGGCTATTGCGGCCACTGCGCCTCAACCGGCCAAAGGAAGTGCGGCCAAGGCAACGCCTGCCCAGGCAGCACCGGTCGCGTCTCCTGCGCCGGTACCCCAGCAACCCCAGCCAGCCATGGCCGGAGCTGCGGCCAGCCCCTTTAACCGGCTGATGAAGGTTGCACCCCGCCGTCACCTGCCGCCGCCTGAAGACGGTCTCCGCGACCCGACCAATGTCGAAACAGCATTGCTGCAACCACCGCTGGAAGTTTATGCCAGCCTGCCCAAGAGCCAGGGTGACCTCGGTAACGGGATTAACTGGGTGGCCGCACTGAATGATGGCAAGATCAAGCCACGCTGGGACCGCAACGATCCGACTGCCGAACCGATGGTCATGGATATGAGCGTCGTGCGCGTGCCAAAAGGGACTATGCCGGATGTGGTTTTCCCCCACAAGCAGCACACCGAATGGCTGGATTGCTCCAACTGCCACCCTGCCATTTTTGTTCCGCAAAAGGGTGCCAACCAGATGAACATGGCAGCAATCATCCTCGGGCAGAAATGCGGCGTGTGCCATGGCAAAGTGGCCTTCCCGGTTTCCGAATGCCGCCGTTGCCATTCGCAGCCGAAACAGGTAGCTGCAAAAGGGCCGCAGCCGTGAGAGAGCGGGCGGTTGCGCTTTGTTTCACGCTTCTTTCGCTGACTGCCGCGCAGAGCTTGCATGCCGCACAGACTCCCGCCGCCGCCCCTGCGGCGGCGGGAGCTGCCAAACAGTCGTCGCGGGAAGTGGTCCAGCAAAAGCTGCAACTGGTTAAAATGTTGCTGACACAGTCTACCGCCATAGACCGTGCCAGCCACAGCGATGACCCGGCGATCAAACAAAAAGCGACGGAGGTGCTCGCCCTTTATGCCAAGGCGCATAACACCTTTGGAGCAGGTGACACGGGGGGAGCAGAGAAGCTGTTGGATGAGGTGTTGCACCTGATCGCTGACACTTCACGCCTGGCGCCCGATCCGGTACGGGTAGAGGCGGAGCAGCGCGCGCGTTACGATGAGCTGCTGGAGAATGTGCGGGGTATCCAGATCACCTACCAGGAGATGCGCAAGGATATGTCGCCGAAAGACAAACAGTTGCCCGTCATCATCGCCAACCTGGAACGCAACCGCAGCCTGATTGACAAGGCTCAGGGGCTCGCGCAAAACAAACGTTACCGGGAAGCCATCGAGCTGCTGGACAGCGGCTATACGGCGGGTGTTTCCGATCTTAATAAACTGATGGATTCCGTAACTACGACATATGAGCCCAAGTTCAACTCGCCAGCCGAGGAGTTTGATTATGAAATGGCGCGCTATCGCAGCTACGAAGAACTGATACCGATTGCGCATGAACAATTGAAACCCAACGAGGGCAGCATCAAAATGAGCGAACGCTTCGTGCAGGAAAGCCGTGTGGCGCGTGATACCGCGAAACAGCAGGCTGCGGGTGGCGATCATAAGGCTGCCATCATGACATTGCAGGGCGCGACCAAACGCTTGCAGGCTGCGTTGCGGACGCTCGGGCTGATGGTGCCGGAGTAATTCGGGGAATAGAAGGCAGATTTTTTGCCTCATTCCCCGTTCCTGCAAACTTCTGTTGCGGCGCCACCAAAGGTTAAAAACATCCGATGGTGCCCATCTCACATTCTTGCGTGGCGAGAATAACGGATTGCTTGCCTCCAATTCAATCGCAAAAAGATTGCGCTTCGGGAGCATGGGGAGCACTTCATTTTTGCGGGATAAATAGCGAGGGGCGGTGTTCCGGATGGGCTGCGCCCGTATGGAACAGGCGGGCATGTGGTGCGGAAATTTGCCCACAAAATGGAATTTCGGGAGATTCCCTATAGATATGCTGCTTTTTTGTTGGAACATTAAGGACGTGAAACGATACATTGTTGGGCGGCTGCCCGCTGTATGCATTGGGTTGTGTATTGCACTCTCTTCTCTGGCCGCCGAGCCGGTTCCTGTGGCATCGCCGCACAGCAACTGGGTGCCGCTGGCACAGGACGGTTTGCATGACCCGTCGAACCCGAGGCTGGATCTGTTACAGAACCCCGCCGAGGCCCTCTCCCTGTTGCCGCCCGACTTGGAGGGTAATGAGAGATCCAGCGTCGTCGGCAACCGGGTGAAATGGGTCAAGGCACTGAGGGAGGGATATATCAATCCGCGCACCAACATTTATCCCGAAACCAAGATCAAGGTTCTCGACCTGGATGTGATGCTGACGAAGCGGGACACGGGGGAACTGCCCCGGGTGCTTTTTCCGCACAAGCAGCACACCGAATGGCTGGATTGCAGCAACTGCCACGAATGGCTGTTCAAGTCCAAGACCGGAGCCACACCGATCAGTATGTTCGCCATTCTGGACGGGGAATACTGCGGTCGCTGCCACGGCGCGGTAGCCTTTCCCTTGACACAATGCCAGCGCTGCCACAGTGTACCGTTCGCGGCACAAGCGCCCGCGAAAGCGCAATAGGCGGGCATGATGGAATCTGATTTGCGCACGCACAGCCGACACCGTTTTCGCCGCTTTATGCGGGCGGGCATCGTCTCGCTGGCATTGTCTATGCTGGCTATCCCATTTTCCCTCCACGCGGAATACGGCGACGTGGTGCTCAACAAGCGCGCGGAGAAAGCGGGCGTGCGCCCGGTGATTTTCCCCCACTGGTTCCATCGCATCCGCTTCCGCTGCAAGGTGTGCCACAGCGAGCTTGGTTTCGAGATGCGCGCCGGCGCCAACGATGTGCTCATGTGGGATATAGTAAACGGCAAATTTTGCGGCATGTGCCATAACAACCAGATCGCTTGGGGACCCGAGAACTGCGACCTGTGCCATTCCGGAAAACAGGGGCTGGAAAGCGGGATACACGGCGGAGATAGCACTATGGGGCCGGGCAGATGGTGAACCTTTCATTTTTCAACCGGATGCTGGGGGGCGGGGTATTTGAAAAGCCCCTGAAAAAATGCTTCCGCGCCAAATTGTGCATTATCGCGGCTTTGATATTGACCGGTTGCGCCACGCCCGACAACGCTACGGCGCGCGGGGAATTGCTGCGGCCATGGATCGAGTTGACCGGCGCAAAACCGGGTGAATTGTTGGGGGGCGTCGCCGGGCGTAACGGCTACACCAGACTGCTTTACCCGACTGCCGTCAGCGCCCGCAACAACGACATCTATCTGGTGGATGCGGGGCTGCGCCGCATCCTCCGCTATAACCGCGCCCAGCAAACCCTGGCGAGGTTCACGACCCTGGCCCCCGACACCGGGGCGGGCATTTACGCCGCACCTGATATGTCGGTCTATGTAACCGATCCCGCGGTCGGGCAAGTGCTGCATTTTGCCTGGGATGGCACCCCGCTGCCGTCGCTGGGCGCACCCGGCAACCTGGCGCGCCCGGTTTCCGTCGTGGTGGATGAAGGCGGCGGGCGCGTGCTGGTGGCCGACGGTTTGTACGACCAGATAGTTGTATTCAGCAACATGGGCATGCCGCTGTCCATCATCAAACCGCGGCAAGTGCGCGCCATCGCCGCCATAGCGTCGGGGCCGGATGGGATATATGTGGTGGACCGCCTCGCCCGGCGGGTGGCCGTGCTGGGATGGGGGGGAGAATTCCGC
>SCPW01000301.1 GCA_004298605.1 Gallionella sp. | reverse complement strand
ACCGCCAAAGCGCCCGCTGCATGTGATCGCTTCGTTGCCCATTTGCAGGTTGCGCACCGCGCCCGCGCCGAGGTTCAGGACGATCTCGCCATCTTTCACATAAGCCATCGGAACCTCGGTCTGCCCGTTGACGCGAACCGCGAGGTAGGGGGTCAAGCTGCCATCCACACACCAATCGTAAATCGCGCGGATCAGGTAAGGACGCGTGGATAAATCGCTCATTTCAATTCCATTCCGAAGTCGGCCTACCTCACTTGCGCATCGCTCTTTCGGAGGGAGTCAACGCATCGATAAAGCCTTGGCGGGAAAATAGCCGTTCGGCGTATTTCATCAGCGGCGCGGCCTCTTTGCCCATCTGGATGCCGTAGTGCTCGAGCCGCCATAGCAACGGCGCAATCGCCACATCCAGCATGGAAAATTCATCGCCCAGCAAAAACTTTTGCTTGGTCAATATTTGCGCAAGTTGGGTCAGGTTGTCGCGGATCGCGGCGCGAGCCTTGTCGGCGGTCTTTCCGCCCTGCTCTATCACGTCTACCTGGCTGTAGAGCTCCTGTTCGAAGCGGTGCAGGAACAGGCGGGCACGACCGCGCATCACGGGATCTGGCGGCATCAGTTGCGGGTGCGGGAAGCGTTCATCGATGTATTCGTTGATGATGTTGGCTTCGTACAGGATCAGGTCGCGCTCGACCAGAACCGGCACCTTGTTGTATGGGTTGATCACCGCGATGTCTTCGACCCGGTTCATCATATCCACATCGATCACGTCGAAATCCATGCCCTTTTCGTACAGCACGATCCGGCAACGGTGGGAGTATGGGCACGTTGTGCCCGAATAAAGTCGCATCATAAAAACAACCTGCTATCAAAAACTACTGAACAAAAACCAAAAGGCGGAGCCGATGACTCCGCCATGATGGCGCTTAATGGCACTCAACAACAAAACAGCCGAGAAACTACCACAAGCGGGCTATAAAATTCAACCGTTTAATGAATATCCTTCCAGATTTCTTTCTTCAGCGCATATATCAGCACGAAGAGTACGGACAAAAAGCCCAGCACGATATAGCCCAGGTTGTAGCGCACCAGCTTGGCCGGCTCACCCACAAACACCAAGAAATTGGTCAGATCGGCTATCGCGGTGTCGAATTCTGCGGGCTTCATCGATCCGTGTTTGGCCAGCACCAGCTTTTTGGTTTCATGCCCATCGCGTTTTTCGACCTTCAACTCTTGTTCGCCCTGCAACTCGGCCAACACGTTCGGCATCCCCACGTTCGGGAAAATCACATTATTCCAGCCGCTCGGCCGTTTGCTGTCCACGTGGAAGCTGCGCAGGTAGGTGTAGATCCAATCCGGGCTGCGCGACCGGGTAATCACGCTCAGATCCGGCGGGGCAACGCCATACACCTGTTTGGCGGCTTCTTTATCCATCGCGGCCGGCATGGTCGAACCGAGTTTCGCCCCCTCCGGCAACAGCAAATCCTTTTTGATCTGCTCTTCGCTCATGCCGATGTCCTTCAGGCGGTTGTAGCGCATGTAGGAAGCACTGTGGCAGCTCAGGCAGTAAAAAGTGAACAGCTTGGCGCCGCGCTGCATCGAAACCTTGTCTTTCAAATCGACAGGAGCCTTATCCAGATGACCTTCAGCCCCGCTGGCAACCGCCAGCACCGGCACCATCAGTAACAACGCCAGCATGCATAATTTTTTGATTGCTTTCATGTTAACGCACCTTTCTATAGTCGCTCTTATTTGGACGTCACACGATCCGGCTCTGGCTTGGTCTTGTCGATCTTGGTGTACCAAGGCATCAGCAGAAAAAACGCGAAGTAGACCACGGCAAGCACACGGGAAACCCAGGTGTAGAGCGGTGTGGCGGGCATCAGCCCCAACCAGCCAAGGCCGACAAAGCTGATCACGAACAGCGCCAGGAAAGTTTTGTAAATCGGCCCACGGTAGCGGATCGACTTGACCTTGCCCCGATCCAGCCAAGGCAAAAAGAAGAAGATCACCGTCGCCACGCCCATTGCCACCACACCGGGAAACTGTGAGCCGAACATCGGCGGCACAGCACGCAGAATGGCGTAATACGGGGTGAAATACCACACTGGCGCGATGTGCTCGGGCGTCTTCATCGGGTTGGCCGGAACGAAGTTGTTATATTCCAGGAAGTAGCCACCCATATCCGGCGCGAAGAAAATAATCGCGCAAAAAATGATCAGAAAACCCACCGCACCCAAGCCGTCTTTCACCGTGTAGTAGGGGTGGAAGGGAATGCCGTCCAGCGGATTGCCATTGGCGTCCTTGTGCTTCTTGATTTCGATGCCGTCCGGGTTGTTCGAGCCGACTTCATGCAGCGCCACGACGTGAGCAACCACGATCAGCACCACGATCAGCGGGATTGCGACAACGTGCAACGCAAAGAAACGGTTCAGAGTCGTATCGGAAACCACGAAGTCGCCGCGGATCAGCAGAGCCAGATCCTGACCGATGAATGGCACGGAAGAGAACAGGTTGACGATCACCTGCGCACCCCAGAACGACATTTGCCCCCATGGCAGCAAATAGCCCATGAACGCCTCGCCCATCAGTGCCAGATAAATGATCATGCCGATGATCCACAGCAGTTCGCGCGGCTTGCGGTACGAGCCGTACATCAAGCCGCGGAACATGTGCAGATAAAGCACCACGAAGAACATCGAGGCGCCGGTGGAATGGATATAGCGCAGCAGCCAACCCCATTGCACGTCGCGCATGATGTACTCGACGGAGGCGAAGGCGAGCAACGCATCCGGCTTGTAATTCATGGTCAGGAAAATGCCGCTGACAATCTGGATCACCAGCACCAGCAGCGCCAGCGAACCAAAAAAATACCAGAAGTTGAAGTTTTTCGGCGCGTAATACTCGGAGACATGCGCCTTGTAGGTTGAAATGAGCGGAAAGCGTGCGTCAATCCAGCCGATCAGGCCGTTCAATAGCTTCATCATGCTGCCTCCTTGCTGTCGTCGCCGATCAGTATCCGCCCGTCGCTGAGGTATTTATGCGGCGGGACGATCATGTTGGTCGGCGCGGGAACGCCTTTGTACACGCGCGCCGACAGGTCAAAACGCGAGCCGTGGCAAGGGCAGAACCAGCCCCCCGGCCAATCTGTGCCAAGATCGACAGGCGCGACTTCCGGGCGATAAGTCGGAGAACAGCCCAAGTGGGTGCAGACACCGAGCACCACGAGGAACTCCGGTTTAATGGAACGGTAAGGGTTATTGCAATATTCGGGCTGTTGCGGGACGGAAGATTTCGGGTCGACCAATTTATCGTCATGCTTGGCCAGCGTATCGAGCATTTCCTTGGTGCGGCGCACAATCCACACCGGCTTGCCCTGCCACTCGACGCTGATCATCATGCCGGGTTCGATAGCGCTTACATCCACATCAACCGGCGCGCCGGCGGCCTTGGCGCGCTCGCTGGGCATCAGGCTCAACACGAATGGTGCGCCGGCTCCTGCCGCGGCAACACCGCCCGCCGCCGTGGTGGCGGCGATTAATAACCGCCGCTTACTGCGATCAACATTTTCAGTCATGATCTCTCATCCTTATGCGTTATTTTCTGTTTAGCGACCTTGGCGGAAACTGCAATTACCACCAATTTTTTAATAAGAGGATGGATTGCGCCGGCAAGCCGGAACAACCGATAATTTGACCCACCCGCACAAACCTCGTGCCGGTTCCAAATACTACATAGCAATATCCCTCACCGCAAGCAATACCCCCAAAAAAATGGCAAATAAACCATATTATTCCAAAGGTTATGACACTTGCTAAACCGGGTTATCCTGATCGAAAAAACGGTGCGCGAGGCCGAAATGCGCCGACAAATGCTCGCCCAACGCCCGGATGCCCAAACGCTCGGTGGCATGATGTCCGGCGGCGATAAATGCCACTCCGCTTTCCTGTGCGAGATGAAAATTCTGTTCTGAAATTTCCCCTGTGATGTACGCATCCGCGCCCCGCGCGATCGCGGCTTCAAAATAGCCTTGCGCGCCACCGCTGCACCACGCCACTCTCCGTATGATCCCGGCGCCGCCCCCGATTACTTGCGGCGCACGTTGCAATTTATCCGCGATCTGTCGGGCCAACTGCGCGAGCGTCCCGGGCTGCTCCAGCGAGCCCATCCAAACAATATTCTGTTCGCCGAACCTATCCTGCGCCGCCAGCCCCAGCAGCTTGCCGAGCAATGCGTTGTTGCCCAGTTCGGGATGCGCGTCGAGCGGCAGGTGATATGCCAGTAAACTCACGTCGTTGCGCAACAACTGGGCAATGCGCCGCTTCTTGATGCCGGTTATCGCGGCGTCTTCATTGCGCCAGAAATAGCCGTGATGCACCAGAACCGCGTCCGCGCCCCACTCGATCGCCGCATCCAGCACGTGCTGCGAAGCGGTCACCCCGGTCGCGATACGCAAGATGTCCGCGCGCCCTTCCACCTGTATGCCATTCGGGCAATGGTCTTTGAACAGGCCGGTTTGCAGCAGGCTTGCGTTATAATCGCGCAGGTCACCGAGCAGCATAAGTTCCCTCAATTTAAAACGAGCAAGTTCATCATACCATGCGCAAACACTGGCTTTTGTTCACCCAGGCCGTCACCATCGCGCTGGCGCTGCTGTTCATCATCCACACCCTCAAGCCTGAACTGCTGCCGAATGCGGCGCGCGGCGGGGTGGTCACCCTGTATGAAAATGCGCCGCAAACCGGCGACGGAAAAACTCCGGCCACAGGGCTGAGCGCCGCCGCGCAAAAAGCCATGCCCGCCGTGGTAAACATCTTTACCAGCACCGTTGTCAAGACCCCGATCAACCCCCATCTGGACGACCCGCGCTTCCGTTTTTTCTTCGGCGATCAGTACGACACCGAACCGCGAAATAGCTCCAGCCTCGGCTCCGGCGTGATCGTCAGCCCCGATGGTTACATCCTGACCAACCACCACGTGGTGGAGACCGCAGATCAAATCGAAGTCGCGCTGGCCGATGGCCGCAAAGCCAAAGCGCACATTATCGGTTCCGATCCTGAGACCGATCTCGCCGTAATCAAAATCGAATTGCCCGGCAAGCTTCCCGCCATCACTTTTGGCCATCCCGAACAGGCGCATGTCGGCGATATGGTGCTCGCCATCGGCAACCCGTTCGGCGTGGGGCAGACCGTAACCATGGGCATCATCAGTGCGCTCAAGCGCGATCATCTGGGGCTGAGCACATTCGAAAACTTCATCCAGACCGATGCCGCGATCAACCCGGGAAATTCCGGCGGCGCCCTGGTAGACGTGAACGGCAATCTGATCGGCATCAACAGCGCAATCTATTCGTCGAGCGGCGGCTCGCTCGGCATCGGCTTCGCCATTCCTGTCAGCACGGCCAAAAAAACCATGGAACAAATCATCCAGAGCGGCTCCGTGACGCGCGGCTGGATCGGTACGGGGGTTCAGGAGCTCACTCCCGAACTTGCCGAATTTTTCAAGCTCGGCGACACCAAGGGCGTATTGATTACCGAAGTGATACGCAACAGCCCCGCAGATCTGGCCGGCCTGAGGCCGGGCGACATCCTTGTTTCGATAGACGGCAAGGCGGTCATCGACTGGAGAGCCATGCTGGACACCGTAGCCAACCTGCCGCCCGGCAAGGTCGCCCCGATCAAACTGATACGCAACGGGACAGAAATAGCTTTGCAGGTAAAAGTC
>SCPW01000300.1 GCA_004298605.1 Gallionella sp. | reverse complement strand
TGATATATACCTCCGGGACAAATTGGTTTTTCGAAGATGGCAAGTTTGAATATACCTATGCCCTCAAATACGCCTCTTCACGGGACGGCATCAATTGGCATCCGACCGGTCTGCTGGCCATTCCACAGGAAACAAAATCCCACGCTTACACCAGCCCGACTATTTTTCAATACCGCGATTCCTTCCATATGTATTTCAGCACCCGGGACGCTTTTAATTACCGCGAAAAAGGGGGCGGCGCCTATCGCCTCGGCTATGCGACATCGACAGATTTGGTCAGATGGGCCCGCGACGACAGCAAGGCCGGTATAGGTACGTCCCCGGAAGGCTGGGATTCCGAAATGATCTGCTACTCCAATGTGATAGAGTCGAACGGCAGGCTCTTGATGTTTTACAACGGCAATGATTTCGGGAAGTCCGGGATCGGATATGCCGAACTGGGCTGACAGGATGCATTTAGCGGGTATTGGCGCAATTGGATATACGGAGTTTTGTGATAAGCTGCGCATCATTGTGATCCCACTCGTTTACTGAGCGATTCGTTTCATGTCTCCCATTCCGGCATCTTCTCCCGCAGGTGCGCTACTGCGTCAGGAAATCCTTGATCTTCATGCTTACCATGTGCCGGACAGCACCGGTTGCATCAAGCTGGATGCAATGGAGAACCCATATTCCGTGCCGCCTGCGCTGCGCGGCGAAATTGCTGAAGCTGTCGCTTCCGCCGCCATCAACCGTTATCCCGATCCCGGCGCCGCATCGCTCAAGGAGAAAATCCGCGGCGTGACCGGCTTGCCGCAGGGGATGGATGTGTTGCTCGGCAACGGCTCGGACGAGTTGATCCAGTTGCTGGCGATGGCGCTCAATAAGCCGGGCGCGACGCTGCTGGGTGTGGAGCCGTCGTTCGTGATGTACAAGATGATCGCGGCTTTTACCGGGATGCGTTATGTCGGTGTGCCGCTGGAGGCAGATTTTTCGCTGGACATGCCCGCGACCCTGGCGGCGATCCGGCGCGAGCGGCCCGCGCTAGTGTTTCTGGCCTACCCGAATAATCCCACCGGCAACCTGTTTCCGGCGGATGCCGTAACCCGGATTATCGAAGCGTCGCCGGGGCTGGTGGTGGTGGACGAGGCTTATTACGCTTTTGCCGGCGACAGCTTTGTTCCGCGCCTGGCGCATTATCCGAATCTGCTGGTGATGCGCACCTTTTCCAAGCTCGGCATGGCGGGGCTGCGTTTGGGTTTTCTGGCGGGCAGCACGGCATGGCTGGAGCAGTTGGAAAAACTGCGCTTGCCGTATAATGTCGGCGTTTTGCCGCAGTTGGTGGCCGAAAAATTACTGGCGCATCACGGGGTGTTGTTGCAACAGGCGCAACAAATCAAGCTGGATCGCGCAAAACTGCAACATCGGTTGAACGAAATCGCCACCGTGCGGGTTTATCCCAGCGAGGCGAATTTCATGCTGTTCCGCGTGGCGGATGCAACGGCGGTGTTCAACGGCCTGAAGCGGCGCGGCGTGCTGGTCAAAAATCTGGACGGCGGACACCCGATGCTGAAAGACTGTCTGCGCGTAACGGTCGGAACGCCGGATGAAAACGAGCGGTTCATGGCGGCATTACAAGAAATCATTATTCAATCCGCATAGGGCTAAATCATGCGCAGCGCGAAAGTTTCACGCAACACACTGGAAACCCAGATCAGCGTCGAGCTGGATATGGATGGCAGCGGCCAAGCCAAATTTGATACCGGGCTTCCGTTCCTCGATCACATGCTCGATCAGGTCGCCCGGCATGGCTTGCTGGACATAAGCATTTTCGCCAAAGGCGATTTGCACATCGACGCGCACCACACCGTGGAAGATATCGGAATTACGCTGGGGCAGGCGTTCAACCAGGCGGTCGGCGACAAGAAAGGCCTGCGCCGCTACGGGCACGCTTACGTGCCGCTGGATGAAGCCCTGTCGCGCGTGGTGCTGGACATCTCCGGCCGCCCCGGCCTGATGTTCAATTGCGACTTTGTGCGCGACAGCATCGGTGAATTCGACGTGGACTTGATCAACGAATTCTTCCAGGGCTTCGTCAATCACGCCCTGGTAACGCTGCATATCGACAATCTCGCGGGCGGCAATGCCCACCATCAGGCCGAGACCATTTTCAAGGCGTTCGGCCGCGCGCTGCGCATGGCGCTGGAACTCGACCCGCGCATGGCCGGCGTGATGCCTTCCACCAAAGGGGCGCTGTAAACCAAAATGGCGGATGTTGCGGTCGTGGATTACGGGATGGGTAATTTGCGCTCGGTCGAACAGGCCTTGCGCAAAGTTGCGCCCGCAGCCGAAATTGTGGTGAGCGATGATGCCGGGGTGATCGCGGACGCCGGGCGCGTGGTGTTCCCCGGGCAGGGCGCGATGCCGGATTGTATGCGTGAGCTGGACGCGCGCGGCTTGCGCAGCGCAGTCTTGGAGGCGGCGCGCAGCAAGCCTTTCCTCGGG
>SCPW01000299.1 GCA_004298605.1 Gallionella sp. | reverse complement strand
CTGACGTAAGTGGGCTTGCCGTTACCGGCATCCTTGCCCGCCGTTTTGCCCAGCGTGGCGGTATCCGCTTCGCAGTCCAGCACATCGTCCACCACCTGGAACGCGAGGCCCACGCATTTGCCGAAGCGGTCCAGCCTGTCCAGGCGCGCCGCAGTCGCCGCCCCGCAGTGCGCGCCGAGCAAAATTGCCGCGCGGATCAGTGCGCCGGTTTTGTGGATGTGCATGAATTCGAGTTCCGGCAAGGCCAGCGCCTTGCCGACACTATCCAGATCAATCGCCTGCCCGCCCGCCATACCGCGCGAACCGGAAGCTGCGGCGAGCAGCTTGATCATTTCCAGTTGGCGCGCCGCGTCATCGCTCAAGCGGTGTTCCGCCAGAAACTGGAACGCCAGCGACTGCAAACTGTCGCCGACCAGCAACGCGGTCGCTTCGTCGTATTGTACATGGCAAGTCGGTTTGCCACGGCGCAGCACATCGTCGTCCATGCACGGCATATCGTCGTGAACCAGCGAATAGGCGTGGATCAGTTCGACGGCGGCGGCGGCGATATTCACCCGCGCCAGCTCCGCACCGGCCAATTCGCCCGCGGCAAACGCCAGTAACGGGCGCACCCGCTTGCCGCCGTCCAGCACCGCGTAGCGCATCGCTTCATGCAAGCGCTGCGGGGGCGTTTCCGCACGCGGCAACAACTCGCGCAACACATCCTCGAAGCGCGCCTGCTGCGCGGCCACCCAGCTTTGAAAATCGGCGTGCATCAGTTCCCTGCCTCGCCGCCGCCGGAAAAGTTTTTCAGCACGCCATTCTCCAGCACACTCACCTGCTGCTGCGCGTCTTCCAGGCGACCCCGGCAGAGCGACAGCAACTCCGCGCCGCGCTTGTAGGCGGCCAGCGAATCTTCCAGCGACAGCTTGCCCGTCTCCATGTCGGCGACGATTTGTTCGAGCTCGGCCATTGCCGATTCGTAACCTGCCGTTTTCTGGGATTTTCCAGCCATTTCAATCTCTGTGTGCGAAAGGCTGGCATTTTACCCAACGCACTCTGACTGAGCCAATTTTTATTGCCCCTCCAAAAAAATTCGGGGACAATCCGCGCCCTTCATACATCGTATTCACCGCTTGCAAGCGGTAGCGTAATCCCGCATGGGCTCTCTATGGATGCTGGTCGCCGGATTGCTGTTCGGCTGCATGGGCGTGTTCGTCAAACTCGGCGCGGCGCATTTCTCGCATGTCGAGCTGGTGTTCTACCGCTCGTTCTTCGGCCTGCTCCTGGTATACGGCATCATGCGTCAACAGCGCGTCGGCATCGCCACGCAACAGTGGCGCGCCCATTTGTGGCGCAGCATTTCCGGCTCGGTGTCGCTCGCGCTGTTCTTCTACTGCATCACCGTATTGCCGCTCGCTGCCGCCGTCACGCTCAACTACACCGCGCCGCTGTTTCTCACCCTGCTCACCATGCTGGTGTTCAAGGACAAATTCCACATGCCGCTGACCATCGCCATCGGCCTGGGGTTCTGCGGCGTGGTGTTATTGCTGCATCCGACGCTACAGCAAGACCAGTTGCTGCCCGGCCTGCTCGGCCTGATTTCCGGCTTCCTCGCCGGTGTCGCCTACCTCAACGTCAGGCAACTCGCCATGACCGGCGAACCGGACGCGCGCACCGTATTTTATTTCAGCCTGACAGCCTCCCTCGGCAGCGGCGTGTGGATGCTGTTTGGCCCGGTACACCCGATCACCCTGCCCAGCCTCACCATCCTGCTGGGGCTGGGTGGCGCCGCCACCCTCGCGCAACTCGCCATGACCCGCGCCTACCGCGTCGGCAAGACGCTGGTAGTCGGCAGCCTGGCGTACAGCACCATCGTGTTCGCCAGCCTGTTCGGCATGCTGCTGTGGAACGAGACTTTGCCGCTCTCCAGTTGGCTGGGTATGGCGTTCATCATCGCCAGCGGTATGCTAAGCTTGCGCCTGTCACCCCAACATCCATCGCCAAAACAATAGAGAGCAAAAAATGATCACTATCGAACAAACCGACAACCTCGTCAACGTCGCCGTCCTCGGCGAATTCACCCTCGCCGATTTCAAACTGTTCGAAGAACAATCGCTCTACAAGCTGAAATCGCCCGGCACGGTAAACCTGCTGTTCGACCTGCGCGCAATGATCGACTACACGCTGGACGTGGCCTGGGAAGAAATCAAATTCTTCAGCCGCGAACACAACCACGACTTCAACAAAATCGCCGTCATCACCGACGACCAATGGCTCACCTGGCAGGCCTGGCTGTCGCGCCTGTTCGTGGATGCCGACATCGAAGTGTTTACGGATTATGAAGAGGCACAGGCATGGGTGCAGGGTTAACTTAGCGCGTCGTTTGGCTGAACAACTCTGGGGATTAAGCTATGTCAGGGCTTCTTGGCAATTCACTCGGTGTACATACAACATGTTCACGATTAAATTCGAGTGGGATCAAGCCATAGAAAAATTGATGTTTTATGGCAAACAACGCCCTCGAATTAACCACACAAGGTGCCGGAGTCGGTTTTTTCGAACGCCCAACAAAAAACCCGCTTAGGCGGGTTTTTTGTTGGGCGTTCGAACTGAATAGAATTACTTCAGCTTGGTTTCCTTGTACGTGACGTGCTTGCGTGCCACGGGGTCGAATTTCTTCATTTCGAGCTTTTCGGGTGTGGTGCGCTTGTTCTTGGTTGTAGTGTAAAAATGACCGGTACCGGCACTGGATTCGAGTTTGATTTTTTCGCGCATTTTCTATATTCCCTTAAATGTTTTCGCCGCGGGCGCGCATTTCCGACAGCACCGCGTCGATACCGTTTTTATCGATGGTGCGCAATGCCGCATTGGTCAGGCGCAAGCTGACCCAACGGTTTTCGCTTTCAACCCAGAAGCGGCGGCGTTGCAGGTTCGGCAAAAAACGACGCTTGGTTTTGTTATTCGCATGGGAAATATTGTTCCCGACCATCGGGCTTTTTCCCGTCACTTGACAGACACGTGCCATAACTCTTACTCCAACC
>SCPW01000298.1 GCA_004298605.1 Gallionella sp. | reverse complement strand
CGCCCAGCCCGCCACCGCGGGCTGGGCGGTGGGCTTTTCTCTGATCTATCAATCCGCGCTTCCCGGCCAATCAAAACCCCTCAACAAATAATTTTCACTTATGCCATTTATTACCTTGGATAAGGCGTGCCTCGCATTCGGGCACGTCGCATTATTGGATCACGCCGATTTCCAACTCGATGAGGGCGAACGCGTCGGGCTGATCGGGCGCAACGGCGGCGGCAAGTCGAGCATGATGCGCGTGCTGGCCGGGCAGGGGACGCTCGATGACGGGCTGGTATGGCGCGCGCCGACGGCGCGGGTTTGCTACGTCAGCCAGGAGCCGGCGCTGGGCGCCGACGACACGGTGTTCGATGCGGTGGCGCAAGGCTTGGGCGGCATCCAGAAGCTGCTGCACGACTACCATCATGTCTCGCATCAAATCTCCGAACCGGATGCGGATGTGGACGCGCTGCTGGACGAGATGCAGCAGTTGCAGACCCAGCTCGAAGCGCAGGACGGCTGGTCGGTGCAGGCGCGCATCGAGACCACCATCGCAAAGCTGGACCTGGATGCCGACAAGCGTGTCGGCGAACTGTCCGGCGGGCAGCGCAAGCGCGTGGCGCTGGCGCAGGCGCTGGTGGCCGAGCCGGATGTGCTGATTCTGGACGAACCGACCAACCATCTGGATTTCGCTTCCATCGAATGGCTGGAAGGGCTGCTGAATAACTTCGTCGGCGCGGTGTTGTTCGTCACCCATGACCGGCGTTTTCTGGACAACGTCGCCACGCGCATCGTCGAACTGGATCGCGGCAAACTGGCGGGCTTCCCCGGCAATTTTTCCGCCTACCAGGCCATCAAGGAACGCATGTTGAGCGACGAGGCGGTGGTGAACGCCAAATTTGACAAAGTGTTGGCCCAGGAAGAGGTATGGATACGCCAGGGCGTCAAAGCGCGCCGTGTACGTAACGAAGGCCGCGTATTGCGCCTGGAGCAATTGCGCCGCGACCGCGCGGCGCGCCGCGAGAAAACTGGCAAAGTCGAGATGAGCGTGGAAACTGGGGAGCGTTCCGGCAAGCTGGTCGCCGAACTCGACAATGTCTGCAAATCGTATGGCGAACGCAAGATCATCGACAATTTTTCCTGCCGCATCCAGCGCGGCGACAAGATCGGCTTGCTCGGGCCGAACGGCGCGGGCAAGAGCACGCTGCTCAAGATTATCCTCGGCGAATTGCGGCCGGATGCGGGAGAGGTCAAGCTCGGCACAAAAATCTCGGTGGCGTATTTCGATCAGTTGCGCGAGCAACTCGATGACAATGCGACGCTGGCCGACACCATCAGCCAAGGTTCTGATTTCGTTGAGATCGGTGGGCAGAAAAAGCACGTCATCAGTTACCTCGGCGATTTCCTGTTCCCGCCGGAACGCGCCCGTTCACCGGTAAAAAGTTGCTCCGGCGGCGAGCGCAACCGCCTGCTGCTGGCGCGCTTGTTTACGCAGCCATCCAACGTGCTGGTGCTCGATGAGCCAACCAACGACCTCGACATCGAGACATTGGAGCTGCTCGAAGAACTGCTGGCGAACTATGAAGGCACGCTGTTTCTGGTCAGCCACGACCGCGCGTTTCTCGACAACGTGGTGACGCAGGTGATCGCATTCGAGGGCGACGGCAAGCTGATCGAATATGTCGGCGGCTACGAGGATTGGGTGCGGGTGAAAAAATACCAGGCATCGGTGCTGGCCGCCAAACCCGCAGCTTCAACGCCGCCGCGTGTGGTGGCAGCACCTGTAGAAAAACCGAAAACCGGCAACAAACTCGGCTACAAAGAAGCGCGCGAACTGGAAGAATTGCCCAAACGCATCGAAGTGCTGGAGCGCGAGCAGACAGACATCGCCGCGCATCTGGCAGACGGTGCAATTTTTCGCACCGATGCCAAACGCGCCAAGCAACTGCAAACACGCAATGAGGAAATCGAAGCGGAGCTGTTGGCGGCGATGGAGCGTTGGGAAGAGCTGGAGAAGCGCAAGAGCTATTGATACGGCACGATTAACTTCGCTGCGCGAAGTTAGCCTCCGCCGTAAACGGGCAATCTTTTAGCGCCGTTCTTTTTTTACGGCCTGCGCAGCCTCGCGTTTGGCATCCTTTTCTCGTTCCGTTGCCCGTTTATCATGCTGTTTTTTGCCTTTGGCGAGGCCGATTTCGAGTTTGACGCGACCGTTTTTGTAGTGCATGTCCAGCGGCATCAAGGTGTAGCCGGCGCGCTGCACTTTGCCGATGATTTTGTCGATTTCCTGCTTGTGCAGCAGCAGTTTGCGGGTGCGCACCGGGTCGGGATGGATGTGCGTGGAAGCGTTCAGCAGCGGGCTGATGTGCGAGCCGAACAGGTAGAGCGCGCCGTCTTTTACCGTGACGTAGGCTTCCTTGAGTTGCGCGCGCCCGGCGCGGATGGCTTTGACTTCCCAGCCTTCCAGCATGATGCCGGCTTCATATTTGTCCTCGATGAAG
>SCPW01000297.1 GCA_004298605.1 Gallionella sp. | reverse complement strand
CTTCCGTTCGCCCTGAGCCTGTCGCAGGGACTTGAATAGTGATCTGCCCGTTGCCCACCACCGGCAGGTCGAACTGGCTGATCTGGTAGCCCTTGGGCAGGTCGGGGTAGAAATAATTCTTGCGCGCGAACACCGAGCGCGGCGCGATATGCGCGCCGACCGCCAAACCGAACTTGATGGCGCGCTCCACCGCGCCCTTGTTCAGCACCGGCAACACGCCGGGCAGCGCGATGCTCACCGCATCGGCCTGGGTGTTCGGCTCGGCGCCGAACGCGGTGGCGGCGCCGGAAAATATCTTGCTGCTGGTCGAGAGTTGCGTGTGAACTTCCAGGCCGATGACGATTTCCCATTGCATAAAACGGTTCCTGTTGTTGGGTTAAGGCGCGACGCCGATCATGACGAGCGGCACGGCGGGCACGCCGCGCCCGTTGCGGATAACATTGTAGAGCTCCCCTTCGTAATAACCGGGGCCGGAGGACATTTCCGACTGTAGCGATTTCATCGGCAAAATCTCGATGCCGACATCAATTTCGTCCCGCACGTAGAAGGCAAGGTGTTTGACAAACAGGTCGTATGCCACGAATGCATATTTTCCAAACTGCACCTCGATGGCAACCCGTTCTTTTACAAAATCGGTTTGGTTATAACTGAAAATGGGCTGTTCCCCGGCAGCCTCTATCTGTTTCTTCTGTTCTTCTGGAGGAAGCGCCATTGTGCTGCGAATCAATTTTTCTCCACGGGTGACCCAATATGAAACGCGACTTTCTTTCCATTTTTTATCACCCAACAATTCGGTAAATTTCTTGTTCATTTCGATGGGGCTGTATTTCAACTCCCCCTGCATACGAACCTCTTTGCTGATTTTTGTCCGGCAGGCTTTAGCATCAACCATTTTTATAACTTGCTGAACTTCTTTCCATAAGCCGGGACGATGCACGATCAAATATTCCAAACCGTTCAAATGGGAGTAGGTTTCAACAATCTTCATGCGCCACCTCGTATTTTTTCTTACCACTATCTAGCAAACGGAGTTGTTTGGCCGTTTCAATTTGGGTTGTTGGGTATGTTGTCAGAGAGCGGCCAGCTTTGGCCGGATCATACACGGGCTGATTCATGGGGCGCGATTTCAAGAGCCCTCCGGTCCCTTGCTGCATCCGCTCCCTGGCAATTTTGCAATATTCGGGAAGCAACTCTGCTCCGGCTGCCCGTCTCCCATGTTTGAGCGCGGCAGCGAGAGATGAACCCACCCCGGCAAATGGATCCAGAACCCAATCGCCTTCTTTAGTCATCGACAATACCAAACGCTCCACCAATTCGACGGGAAACTGGCAAGGATGTAGCGTTTTTTCCACATGATTATTTTTGACATTCGGAATTACCCATACATCACCGGGATTTTTCCCGAGCGGGTTGCATGAGTATTGGCCCGCCTTGGGCCCTTTGAAATGTTTTTTCCCCGGGTATTTCTGTGGCACACGAATCGAATCCAAATCAAACAAGTAGCGGTCTGATTTGGTGAACCACAATATGGTTTCGTGCCGCCCAGAAAGGCGGCGGGTGCAATGCAGGCCATGCTCAAAATGCCAGACAATCCTATTGCGCAATTTCAAACCGCGCTGTGCGAAAGAGGGATACAGAGCAATATCCAGAGGGACGATCGCGCCATCATGCACATAATTGCCCACCTGCCAGCAAATACTCCCTTCTGGATGAAGAACGCGAATGCATTCCGCAATTACCTCGTCCTGCCAAGCCAGATATTTATCCAAGTCTCCCTTGCGTTCATAGGATTTTCCAAGGTTGTAAGGGGGTGAAGTAACGACCAAACGCATGCTGTTATCCGGTATTTTAGACAGCAGTTTAAGGCAGTCTCCCTCAAACAAAACCGCTTGTTCTGAAGCTGAAAAAGAAGATGAAATGGCCGAGCTGCGCATATCACTCCGGCTCATCATTAGCCCCGTCTTCGAGGGTGTTAGTGGCATCGGGCGCCACTTTTTGAATAGCCACCAAGACCGCATCATACCAATCGATATAACTCTCCAGTTTTGCGCCAACCGCTTGGATTTCATCATCCGTGAGTTCGCGGAATCCTGATTCTTTCGCAACCCGGCGCACATCATCCACGTCGATGGAGTAGAGAATGTAATCATTCGGCCAAGGCATGGCTTACACCCCCTGTGGCGCGCGGCTGTGCCAATCGGTCGCCAGTTGATATTGGTGCGCGATATTCAGCATCTGCGCCTCGGCAAAATAATTGCCGATAATTTGCAAGCCGACCGGCATATTGTTCGCGCCGAAGCCGCAAGGGACCGACATGCCGGGCAGGCCGGCCAGGTTCACCGCGATGGTGTAAATGTCGGACAAATACATTTGCACCGGATCGTCGCCCTTCTCGCCGAGCTTGAACGCGGTGCTCGGGCTGGTCGGCCCCATGATGACATCGCATTGTTGGAACGCTTCGGCGAAATCCTGCGCGATCAGGCGGCGGATTTTTTGCGCTTGCAGGTAATAGGCGTCGTAGTAGCCGTGGCTCAACACATAAGTGCCGATCATGATGCGGCGTTTCACTTCCGCGCCGAAGCCCTGTGCGCGGCTCTTCTCGTACATGTCGGCGAGGTCGGTATATTCCGGCGCACGGTAACCGTAGCGCACCCCGTCGAATCGCGACAGGTTGCTGGATGCTTCCGCCGGGGCGAGCACGTAATAAACCGGAACCGCCAGCCTGGAATTCGGCAGGCTGATTTCGACGATATTTGCGCCGAGTTTTTTGTATTCGGCAATCGCTTCGCTCACGCGACCGGCCACGTCCTGAGACAGGCCTTCGGCAAAAAATTCTTTCGGCAGGCCGATGCGCAGGCCCGCCAGCGGCTTGTTTAAATCGCGCGCGTAATCTTCTTTGTCGCGCTGCAAACTGGTGGAATCGCGCGGGTCGAAGCCGGTCATCACGTTGAGCATCAACGCCAGATCTTCCGCGCTGCGCGCCATCGGCCCGGCCTGATCGAGGCTGGAGGCAAAGGCGATCATGCCGTAGCGCGACACGGTGCCGTAGGTCGGTTTGAGACCCGAGATACCGCACAGCGCGGCGGGTTGACGGATCGAGCCGCCGGTATCGGTTCCCGTCGCGGCGGCGCACAGCCGTGCGGCGACCGCAGAAGCGGCGCCGCCGGAACTGCCGCCGGGCACGGCGTTTTGATCCCACGGGTTTTTCACTGCACCGAAGTACGAAGTTTCGTTGGACGAACCCATCGCAAATTCGTCCATATTGGTCTTGCCCAAATTGACCGCACCGGCGCGGTTGAACTGTTCGATGACATGCGCGTCGTAAGGCGAGACGAAATTCGCCAGCATCTTCGAGCCGCAGGTGGTGCGCCAGCCCTTGGCGCAGAAAATATCTTTTTGCGCGATGGGGATGCCGGTGAGCGGTTGCGCGCTGCCGCAGGCCAGCATCGCATCAGCCGCGCGCGCTTGCGCCAGGCTGGTTTCCGCGTCGGTGGTGATGTAGGCGTTCAGCGCCGGGTTGAGCGCGGCGATGCGGTCGAGGTAGAGCAGCGTCAGTTCGGCGCTGGAAATTTTTTTCCCGGCCAGTTGGGCTGAGAGTTGTTTGAGTGTGGCGTTTATCATTTCTTGGAGGGGAAGAGGGAAGGGTAAAGGGGGAAGGGTGAAACCCCCACACCGCCGTTACCCTTCTCCCTTCTCCCTTCTCCCTTCACTATTCGATAACTTGTGGCACGAGATACAGACCCGCTTCGGCTTGAGGTGCAATCGACTGAAATAAGTCGCGCTGGTTTGTTTCTGTCACCGTATCCTCGCGCAGGCGTTGCGACACGTCCTGCGCATGGGACATTGGCACGATACCAACGGTATCGACGGCCTGCATTTCGGCGATCAAATCAAAAATGCCGGACAGTTGCGAACGGGCGGTTTCGATTTCCGTTTCGCTCATCGCCAAACGCGCCAGGCGGGCGACTTTCCGGACATCCGCATTGGCCAAGGACGTAGTGGGGAGCATAGCAAAAACTTTATTGAAATAAGACCGATAGGGTATCATACAAGGGTTTATTGGCGCACCTCTTTGACTCTCAGGATTGAATATGTTTGGATTTTTGAACGGCTATTTTTCTAACGATCTGGCGATTGACCTCGGCACTGCCAACACCCTCATCTGGGTGCGCGGACAGGGTATCGTGCTCAACGAACCTTCGGTCGTGGCGATCCGCCAGGAAGGTGGTCCGAACGGCAAGAAGGTAATCCAGCAGGTCGGGCTGGCGGCGAAACAAATGCTGGGGCGCACGCCGGGCAACATCACCGCGATCCGCCCGATGAAGGACGGCGTGATCGCCGATTTTACCGTCACCGAGCAGATGCTCAAGCAGTTCATCCGCAGGGTTTACAAGGCCAGCATCTTCAGCCCCAGCCCGCGCATCGTGATCTGTGTGCCGTGCGGTTCCACACAGGTGGAGCGCCGCGCGATCCGCGAATCTGCGGTGGGTGCGGGCGCGCGCCGCGTGGAGCTGATCGAAGAGCCGATGGCCGCCGCGATCGGCGCCGGCTTGCCGGTGGAAGAAGCGACCGGTTCGATGGTGGTGGACATCGGCGGCGGCACCACGGAAGTCGGCATTATTTCGCTGGGCGGCGCGGTGTATTCCGGCTCGGTGCGCGTCGGCGGCGACAAATTCGACGAGGCGATCATCAACTATATCCGCCGCAATTACGGCATGTTGATCGGCGAGCCCACCGCCGAGGAAATCAAAAAAACCATCGGCTCGGCATTCCCCGGCAGCGAAGTGCGCGAGATGGAAGTGAAGGGGCGCAACCTGGCCGAAGGTGTGCCGCGCAGCTTTACCATTTCCAGCAACGAAATTCTCGAAGCGTTGACCGAGCCGCTCAACAGCATCGTCAGCGCGGTGAAAACCGCACTCGAACAAACCCCGCCGGAACTCGGTGCGGACATCGCCAACAAGGGCATGGTGCTGACCGGCGGCGGCGCGTTGCTGCGCGACATAGACCGTCTGCTGATGGAAGAAACCGGCCTGCCGGTGCTGATCGCCGAAGACCCGCTGACCTGCGTGGTGCGCGGTTCTGGCCGCGCATTGGAAAATATGGATAACAAATCCACCAATATTTTCACGACCGAGTAATTCTTTATCCCGTAGGGGCGCGATTCATCGCGCCCGTTTCACGTTTCAATATTTTGGGCGTGATGAATCACGCCCCTACACCCACTCCCTACCCCGATGGACAGCACTCAATCTTTCCAGTTTTTCAATCGCGGCCCCAGCCCGGCGGTGCGGCTGGTGTTCTTCGCGGTGCTTTCGCTGTTGCTGCTGTTCGTCGACGCGCGCTACCGTTATCTGGAATCCACGCGCAGCGCGTTGTCCGTGCTGGTTTCGCCGATACAGCGGCTGGCGACGTTGCCGGGCGTATTGTGGCAACAGGCCGGAGATTTTTTTGCCACGCAGCGCAGTCTGGCGGACGAAAATAAATCGCTGCACCAGCGGCATCAGCAGGACGCCGCGCGGTTGTCCCAATTTCAAGCCTTGCAGCAGGAGAACCTGCAATTGCGCAAGCTGCTCGCGCTGCCGCAGCGCGGCGAATTTGCCGCCCAACCCGCCGAGATCGTGTATGCCGAGCGCGATGTGTTCAAGCGCAAAATACTCATCAACAAAGGCGCGGATGCCAACGTGCAAGCCGGGCAGGTAGCGATGGACGACAGCGGCATCGTCGGGCAGGTCACGCGCGTTTACCCATGGCTTTCCGAAGTTACCCTGATTACTGAAAAAGACCATGCCGTGCCGGTGCAGGTGCTGCGCAACGGATTGCGCACCGTCGTGTTCGGCGCGGGCGATACCAGCCGGTTGTCGCTGCGCTATATGCCGGTCAGCTCGGATATTCAGGGCGGCGACGTGCTGGTCACTTCCGGCATAGACGGCGTCTATCCGCCGGGCATTCCGGTCGCCAGGGTGGAAAAGATCGAGCGCGATGCCGCCTATCCTTTTGCGCGCGTCGCTTGCCTGCCGGTGGCCGGTGTGGACAGGCATCGCCACCTGCTGATCCTGTCCGGCCTGCCCAGGCCGCCCGAACGCCCGGCGGAAGAACGTGCGGCGCACAATCCAAAACAGAAGCAGAAAAAATAAATGCCCTACCGCGACCATGACAATCCGGAAATTCAGCGACCGGCCAGCAACACCTTCATCGTTTCGAGTGTGCTGGCCGCGCTGTTCCTGAACGGGCTTCCGTGGGAGGGTGTCTGGCTGATGCTGCGCCCGGATTTTGTTGCGCTGGTCCTGCTGTACTGGTGTATGCACAAGCCGCTGCGCGTCGGCATCGGCTTGTCGTGGGCGGTGGGGATACTCGCCGATGTGGCCGATGCCAGCCTGTTCGGCCAGCACGCGCTGGCCTACACCTTGCTCGCGTTCGGCGGCGTGGTGCTGCACCGCCGTTTGCAGATGTTCGATTTGCGCCACCAAACCATCCAGGTGTTCGGTATCTTTGTGCTGACCTACGTGGTGTATGCGCTGGTGCATTGGCAGGTGAACAATTATGTGATGTGGCCATACTTCCTCGGCTGCCTGACTTCGACCTTGCTGTGGGCGCCGCTCAGCATCCTGTTCCAGGCGATGCGGCAGATGCGCGCGGACCAAGGGATCGTTAATGACTGAGGGGGTTGGAAATTCCAAATATACCAATTGAAGGGGAAGGGAGAAGAGGGAAGGGAGAAGGGTAAAAACTCATCTCCGAATAAAGGGCGTCCAGGTTTCACCCTTCACCCTTCCCTCTTCTCCCTTCACCATAAAAAGTATTTTAGTAATTTCCATCACCCTAACGAGTCCTCGGGATCATGAGCAAGCGCGTCGAGTTAAAAAACCACCAGCAAGAGATATTTTATTTCCGCCTGCGGCTGGCCATCAGCGTCGGTTTTGTGATGGTGTTGTTCGGGGCTTTGCTGGTGCGTTTTATTTATCTGCAAGTGGTGCGCCACGACTATTATCAGACGCTGGCGGAAAGCAACCGCATTTCCGTCGTCCCCATCGTCCCCAACCGCGGGCTGATACTCGACCGCAACGGCGTGGTGCTGGCGCACAACTATTCCGGTTACACGCTGGAGATCACCCCGAACAAAACCAAGGATATGGAGGCGACCATCGACGAGTTGTCCACGCTGATCGAAATCGCGCCCAGAGACCGGAAACGCTTCAAAAAACTGCTCGCCGAGCGGCGCAATTTCGAGACCCTGATGATCCGCAGCCGGCTCACCGACGAAGAGGTCGCGCGCTTTGCCGCGCAGCAATACCGCTTCCCGGGCGTCGAGATCAAAGCGCGGTTGTTCCGCGATTATCCGTTCGGCGAAAAAACCGCCCACCTGATCGGCTATATCGGGCGCATCAACCAAACCGATGTCGAGCAACTGGAGGAAAATGATCTCGCGGCCAATTATCGCGGCTCCGATTACATCGGCAAAACCGGTTTGGAGCAGAGCTACGAAAGCGAGCTGCACGGCACCACCGGCGTGGAACAAGTCGAAGTGGATTCGGGCGGTCGGGCGGTGCGTATGCTGTCGCGCACCCCGCCGATATCCGGCAACACGCTGGTGCTGGGCATCGATGCGAAATTGCAGGAAATCGCCGAGCAATCGTTCGGCAACTACCGAGGCGCGCTGGTGGCGATCGACCCTGAAAACGGCGAGGTGCTGGCCTTCGTCAGCAAGCCCGGCTACGACCCCAGCCTGTTCATTGATGGCATCGACCCCGAGAGTTGGGACGAGCTGAATAATTCTCCCGACCACCCGCTCAACAACCGCGCGCTGCGCGGACAATACCCGTCGGGTTCCACCATCAAACCGTTCATGGCGCTGGCCGGGCTGTTTTACAATATCCGCTCGCCCTCGCGCACCATCAGCGATCCGGGTTACTTCACGCTGCCCGGCAGCAGCCACCACTACCGCGACTGGAAAAAAGGCGGGCACGGCAGCGTGGGCATGTTCAAATCCATCGTAATTTCCTGCGACACCTACTACTACGGCCTCGCGACGGAAATGGGCATAGACAATATCTTCAACTTCCTGTCACGGTTTAATTTTGGCAAAAAGACCGGCATCGACCTGGAAGGCGAAACTTCCGGCCTGCTGCCCTCGCAGGAATGGAAGATGAAACGCTACAAACAAAAATGGTATGCGGGCGATACCGTTTCGGTGGGCATCGGCCAAGGCTACAGCCTGGTGACGCCGATGCAGTTGGCGTATGCCACCGCGACGCTGGCGAACGATGGCGTCGGCTTCAAGCCGCACTTGGTCAGGGAGGTGCGCAGCCCGCGCAGCAACGAAAGCCGTTTGATCGAAAGCAAACCGGAATTTGATTTGAAGCTCGATCCGGCGCATCTGGATCTGGTGAAGCGCGCCATGGTCGCGGTCACGCAGCCCGGCGGCACGGCGTCGCAAGCGGCGGCCGGCGCGCCGTATCGCATCGCCGGCAAGACCGGCACGGCGCAGGTGGTCGGGATGAAACAGGGCGAAAAATATGATGCCGGCAAGCTCAGCGAGCGGAACCGCGATCATGCTTGGTTCATCGCCTTCGCCCCCGCCGAGCAGCCCAAAATCGCGCTGGTGGTGCTGGCGGAAAACGGCGGCCACGGCGGAAGCACTGCGGCGCCGATCGCGCGCAAGGTGCTGGACTATTACCTGCTCGGCAAAGTGCCGCAACCGCTGCCGGACGCAGCCGGGGACGAGGGCGAAGAGAATGACTAAACGACAACTCTGGCAACGCTTCATCGCGCATCTCGACTTGCCGCTGCTGCTCGGCATCGTCTTGCTGATGCTGACCAGCCTGCTGGTGTTGTACAGCGCGGACAACGCCGGCTGGAACCGCCCGTTGAGCCAGATGGCCAACATCGCGGTGGCGCTGGCCTGCATGTGGCTGATCGCCAATCTGCCGCTGCACTACCTGATGCGCACCGCGTTGCCGGTCTACCTGCTGGGCATGGCGCTGCTGGTCGGCGTCGCGCTGTTCGGCGAAATCAGCCACGGCGCGCGGCGCTGGCTGAACCTCGGCGTGGCGACCATCCAGCCGTCCGAGCTGATGAAAATCGGCGTGCCGCTGATGATGGCCTGGTACTTCGAAAAACACGAAGCGGCGCTGACGCTGAAAAATTATTTCATCGCCGCCCTGCTGCTGCTGATGCCGGTGCTGCTGATCGCACGCCAGCCCGATCTGGGCACCGCGATCCTGATTTCCGCCAGCGGCTTTTATGTGCTGTTCCTGGCCGGGCTGAGCTGGCGCGTGATGGGCGTCATGCTCGTCGCGGCGCTCGCCAGCGCGCCGGTGCTGTGGTCGATGCTGCACGACTACCAGCGCCACCGCATCATGATGCTGTTCGACCCATCGCAGGACGCGCTGGGCAAGGGCTATCACACCATCCAGGGCATGATCGCCGTCGGCTCCGGCGGCATTCTCGGCAAAGGCTATCTGAACGGCACGCAGACGCATCTCGACTTTTTGCCGGAGCGCACCACCGATTTTATTTTCGCGGTGTACTCGGAAGAATTCGGCCTGCTCGGCAATTTGATTCTGCTGTCGCTGTACTTCTTCGTGATCGGGCGCGGCTTCATCATCACCGCCAACGCCTCGACCTATTTCACGCGCCTGATGGCCGGCTCCATCACGCTGACCTTCGCCACTTACGCGTTCGTCAACATGGGCATGGTCAGCGGCATCCTGCCGGTGGTCGGCGTGCCGTTGCCGCTGGTGAGCTACGGCGGCACATCGATGCTGACGCTGCTGCTGGGCTTTGGTATGCTGATGAGCATCGAAACACACAAGAAGCTGGTTAAAACTTAAGTCCCTTTGGAGGTCGCATGAGCAAGCAAATCGCAGTTCTGATACTGGCAACCCTGGTTCTCGCCGCTTGCGGCAGCACGCCGCAACGCAAGCTGGAAACACGCGCCACACCCGCGCCGGTCGAAGACCGCGCAGCCGCCGCACCGGCTGCCGCTCCCGCAGCAACACCGGGCAGCGGCGGTTACCTCGCCGGAGACGGTCCCGGCGCGGACGCGCCGGCCAACCTCGACGCGATTCCGGATGCCGTGCCGAGCAACGAACCGCCGCACCGCTATGCCAACCGCCCCTACGTCGCGCTGGGCAAAACCTACACGCCGCTGACCAACGCGGCCAACTTCAAGGAGCACGGCACCGCCTCCTGGTACGGCAAAAAATTTCACGGCCAGCGCACTTCCAGCGGCGAGGTATATGACATGTACGGCATGACCGCCGCGCACCCCACCCTGCCGATCCCGAGCTATGCGCGCGTGACGAATGCCGCCAACCAGAAATCCGTGGTGGTGCGTATCAACGACCGCGGCCCGTTCCTGCACGGGCGCGTGATGGATCTGTCCTACACTGCTGCACACAAACTCGGCATCATCGGCAACGGCAGCGCGGAAATTGAAATCGAGAGCATCACTCCGAACGTGATGACGGCGGCTATTGCGCCGGTCGAACCCGTGCAAAGCAAACCGCTGGAAAAATCCGGACCCGCCGCCAGCAGCACGCCACCAGCCGCAAGCGCAGCACCGGCAGCAGGCAGCAATGTTTACCTGCAATTGGGCGCCTTCAAATCACAAGAGGCTGCAGAAAGCTTCATGGCGAAAATGCGCGCCGAGCTGGCGGATGCCGGCAAACTGATCAACCTGTTTATCAAAGACGGTTTGGTGCGCGTGCATGTCGGCCCATATGCCAACCAGAACGAAGCGCGCAGCAGCGCGGAAAGCTTGCACGGGAAATTGGGGTTCAAGCCGATGTTGAATTTGCATTAATACGCGCGGGATGGGCGGGGCGCAGCGAAACCCATCCGCGAAATCATAACCCTCTTCGCAGCACCAACCCCTTCAGATACGCCCCCTCCGGAAAACTCAGCAGCACCGGGTGATCGGCGCTAGCGTGCAGGTAATGGATGATCTGCGCGTCCACGCCGGCATCGAGTGCGGCGCCGGCGATGATTTTCTGGAACAGGTCTTCGCTGATGCCGCCGGAGCAGGAATAGGTGGCGAGCAGGCCGCCCGGCCTGAGCAGTTTGAAGCCGAGCAGGTTGATGTCTTTGTAGCCGCGTGCGGCTTTTTCGGCGAAGGCGGCGGTGGGGGCAAACTTGGGCGGGTCGAGGATGACGAAGTCGAACTGGCGGCCCTGGTCGCGCAGTTTGCGCAGCGCCTGGAACACGTCCGCTTCCTGCCATTCGGCACGCGTTGCGTCCAGACCATTGGCGGTTAAATTCTGTTCGGCGATGCGCAACGCGTCGCCCGAGGCGTCGATCGACAGCAGCGATTTCGCGCCGCCGCGCAAGGCGTACAGCGAGAAGCCGCCGGTGTAGCAGAAACAATTCAACACATCTTTATCGCGCGCCAACGTTTCGGTCAGCGCGCGGTTGTCGCGCTGGTCGAGATAGAAACCGGTCTTTTGTCCTGCCGCGACATCCACCTTGAAGCGCAGGCCGTGCTCGACGACTTCGACGTTTTCCGGCAATGTGCCGCGCAGCACGCCGTTGCGCGGCTCCAAGCCTTCCAGGGCGCGCGAGTCGGAATCGGAGCGTTCGTAAATGCAGGCGGGATTGCATAGCGCCTGCAAAATATCGGCGCAGGTATCGCGCCAGCGTTCCGCGCCAGCGCCGCCGATCTGCATCACCAGCACATCGCCGTATTGATCGACGACCAATCCCGGCAAGCCGTCCGATTCGGCGTGGATGAGGCGCATCCCGCTGCCTTTGTCAGCCAGTTTCAAATCGCGCCGCGCCGCTAAAGCGTCGACAATACGGCTGCGGAAAAACTCCGCGTCGATACTTTCC
>SCPW01000296.1 GCA_004298605.1 Gallionella sp. | reverse complement strand
TATTTGTATCCCAAGGCATGGAAGGACAAAACCCTCTGCTTCAGTGTTCCAGGCCTCGGAAAAGTCGAGAAAAGTTTAACGCCAGCGGACAACAACGGGCATTCCATCCAACTGAATATGGCGCCGTAACACCTTCCATTTATCCGGGAACCGCTATAACCCCAGCGTCGTGGCGGATGCTGCCGGGCGGGAAGCTGCCCACATCTCCATAAAGCGTGATTTCAGCGCGCGCGCATTTCCGGGGTCGTGCCGCGCCAGGATGCCGCGCGGGTCGTCAAAGTGAAAACGGCGCACATAATGCGTGTCGTCGGCGACCGCAAATGGCTCGGTGATCCGGTGGAGGTTTTCGGGTGTTTGATAGATGAACATGCCGCTGCCGAAGTGGCGCAGCAGCATCGTCATGCGCGGGCATTGCGCGGCCAGATAGCGCGTGTCATGAGCCAGCACGAACAGCCGGTTGGCCGGGTTGGCGAGCAAAAAATTGCGCAGCATTTCATAACGCGCTTCGGCGTTGAACCCCAGCCCATCGTAATTTTTTTCGAACAAATACAGGTCGTGCTGCGCCAGCCCGCACAGCGCGTCGAGCGCGGCGGTGTAGTCCGCAATGCCGTCCAGCCTGGTATGTTGCAGCGTGCCGTCACCCATGATGCGCCCCTCGCGTTCAGACGGGGGAAATATAGCCGTCCGGGTATTGCCGGTAAAGTAATATCTGACCTGGCCGGGCGGAGCCGGGATGGTTTTCATGCGGCAGATTTTGGCTGCCCCGCACCCTGCCCGGGCGCGGCGCAAAAACTTTTATAACGTGGCGGAAAAGTGTTTAAAATGCCGCACAGGGGGAAATATCAATGCAATCTGTCCAGCTTACTATCGGAATGGAAGCGCCGCACTTCGAGTTGCCGGATGCAGACATGGAAACTTTTGCGCTCACCTCGCAGCAGGGCAAGAAAAATGTCGTGCTGTATTTTTATCCCAAGGATGACACGCCGGGTTGCGCCATGGAGGCCAACGAATTCAGCGAGTTCGATGATGATCTGGCCAAGTTTGACACCATCGTGGTCGGTATCAGCCGCGATGATTGCATAAGCCATGCATCGTTCCGCGACAAGTACGGTCTGTCCGTTTTGCTGTTGTCCGACCCCGATGCGCGCATCTGCAAACGTTATGGCGTGATGTGTGAAAAAGAAGTGGACGGGCACAAAAAACACGTTATCCAGCGTTCGACTTTCATCATTGACAAGCAGGGCAAGCTGCGCCACGTTATGTACGGCGTCCACGCACACGGGCACGCACAGGAAATTTTTAATCTGATAAAGGAATTGAAATGAAAATCGCCAAAGACACGGTTGTTTCGCTGCGCTACGAATTATTCGACTCCGAAGGTGAATTGCTGGAAAAGGTCGAAGACCCGGTCAGCTACCTGCACGGCGGCTACGACGGGATATTCCCGCTGGTCGAAGAGGCGCTGCACGGCAAGGGCGTCGGCGAACATTGCAATGTTACGATGCAGCCGGACGATGCCTTCGGCGAATACGATCACGCCCTGGTGGAAGTCGAAGCGCGCAGCGCATTCCCGGAAGAAGTCGCCGTCGGAATGCAGTTTGAAGGCGGCCCGGAAGGCGCCGACGATGAAGACTGCCTGCTCTTCACCGTGGTGGACGTGACCGACGACGAGGTTACCGTGGACGGCAACCACCCGCTGGCCGGCAAGACGCTGACTTTCATCTGCACTGTCACCGGCGTGCGCCCGGCCACGGCGGAAGAGATGGAGCACGGGCATGTGCATGACGCCGAGGGCGGGCACATACACTAAAAGCTTCCGCAAAACTACCGATGAACGCTATATGCCGGCAAGCCAAACCATTGGCCGTGCGTTCGCGGTGTCCGTGCGGTGTAAAGGTCGCTGTGATTTTATGACGTGCTGAGATGAAAAACAGATATACGCAAGACAAGGCGGCCAGTGCTGAAATTTTGCGGCTGGCCCTGCAAAAGATGCCCGGGCATCCCGCCGCTTTTGTTCCACCGACTTATGCTGTGTGGTACGAGTTTCTGACCGGCATCAACCCATCGCTGAGCGAGGCGATGAACAAGTTGCTCAATGGCAACGAGTTGCTTACTACTGAGGCCGCACAGGAATTATTTAACCGCTACATTTCTGAAGGCGATCCGGGAGCACAGGACGCTTTCCGGCAGGATATGCAGAAGCTGTTGGACAACCTGGTCAAGTTTGCCGAATCGACCGGCTCCGAAACGGATCGCTTCAGCGCCAGTTTGCAAAAATATGGGGAAAACCTGTCCAACAAACTGGATGATCCCATGCTGAAAAACCTGGTCAGCGAGATCGTGCAGGACACACAAACCATGCGTGGCTCTGTTGAATCACTTCAGGGCAAGCTGCATGAGAGCAAGAGCGAAGTCGAAAAGCTGCAACAGGAGCTTCAAAACGCACGGAGCGAAGCGTTGATTGACCCGCTGACCGGGGTGTTCAACCGGCGCGGCTTCGAGGCGCAGATGAAAAAACTCACCTCAGACCCGGAGTTGCGGGATAAGCGGGTCAGTTTCCTGATGCTCGACATCGATTTTTTCAAGAAAGTAAACGATACCTACGGGCATTTATTCGGCGACAAGGTGATCCGCGGGATCGCGACCGTATTGACATCGCAGGTGAAGGGGCAGGATTCTGTCGCCCGCATGGGCGGCGAAGAGTTTGCCGTGATTTTGCCGGACACCCCCACGAAGGGAGCCTATGCGATTGCCGAGCACATCCGCCAGAGCATCGAAAGAAGCAGGATCCGCAGATTGGATAAACAGGAAGACGTCAAGGGCATCACCATCTCGATCGGAATCGCCGATTGCGATATTTGTGGCGACTGGGCAGATGCGATGAGCAAGGCCGACGAGGCGCTCTATGCTTCAAAGACACAGGGGCGCAACAGAACCACGTTGTACGCCGGTGCGGCGGCAAACGCCGCCGCCTGATAGGCGGCGACCGCTACAAACCCAATCGATCCATTAACCAATCCGCTGCCTGCCCCGCGCCTTCCGGGGCAACCGGTGCAGGCTGCGGCGCGCTCCAGATTTTTTCCAGAGCCCCAGCGATATTCCCCAGCTCCAACGCTTGCCGCGAAACCTCGCGGCAGGTGTTGTTTTGTCGCAGCCATTCGATCAGGGCGGGCGATTCCGGCCAGTCTGGGCGGTTGGCGTAAAGTACCGGCACACCGCTGCATGTGGCCTCGACGAAGCTGCCGTAGCCGGGTTTGCAGATCAGCGCGTCGCTGCTGGCGAGCAGGTCGCCGAAACTCATCTGCAAAGATTCGATGACGATTGCGTCGGGGTGCCCGACCTGCCAGTTTTGCTGCACCAGCCAGCGCACGTTATCTATTCTTGGCCAATGTTCGATGGGCAGGCGGCTGGCGATGCCGCCCAGGCTGATCAGCGCCAGTTTTCCGCCCTGGGAGAGTTTCAGGCGGCGGTTGATTTCATCGCGCCGGTTTGCGCCGACAGCGGCGATGGGCGCAACCGGAACAAGGTTGGGTAAACCATGCATCGCCATGCCCGGTGTGGTGCGCAGGAAGGCGTCCGCGTTGGCGTAGCAGCCGAAGATTTGCGCGGCGATCGCGTCATCGCCGCAGTAATGGCGGTAGATGTCCGCCCAGTTCAGCGAACACAGTGCAGCGTTCGGAATGCCCGCGCGTTGCGCGCCCGCCAGCGGCAAGTAGCCGACATTGGACAGCACGAAATCCGCCTCCAGTTCGCGCAGGATATGCGCTTCGGCTGCGACGCGGTCTTCCCATGCGGCATGGAATTCGCGATAGGCGGCGCAACTATCCGCGGCGCGCACATCCAGCGCGGATGACATCAACATGCCGATGTCGCCGCTGCCCGGCAGGTGGGCGAACGGCGCACGGATACGCGAGCGCAGATGTCCGGCCGCAACGCCGGAACGCACGGTAATGCGCAACCCCGGCATCAGCCCGTGCAGTGCGTTCAGAACCGGCGCGGCCTGCGCGACATGGCCGAAACCGTGGGCGGTAATGCAGGCGACGAGATGAAGATGTTGATGCATAGTTAACGGGTATTTATATTTTTTCTGGCCACCTATTCTGTTTTCCGATATAGGGGCGCGATGGGATGCATACCTCAACACACCCCTTTAGAGGGGGAGAGCGAAGCGAGGGAAAAATTAGGATGGGGGTGGGTTTGCGCCCCGGGATATAAGGCCATCAAGCAGGTGTACCAAAGTACAATTGTTATTGCTCCCAAAACCGATACGATGCAGGCCAGACGTTAAAACATGGGCTTCCAATGTTTATCGGGGAAAAACACGCTCCGCTGCCACCGCCGAAATTATACCGTACCGTGGCCGTGTACAAATTTACATTCACCCTGTTCGCCATCGGCCTCTGCCTGTCGGGAATCCGACCGGCTCATGCGGTTCCCATGGATGACCCCTTTGGCTACTTTAACGTTTACAGCCTCGGCAATATCAACTACAGCGGCGGTGACTTCCAGGGCAAGGCGGGCGCCGCCGGAAATGTTTCCTTTAACCATTTCAGCCTGGCCCTGAAAGACCAGGGCGGCCATGCGTTGCATGTCGGCGGGGATGCAACGCTCAACAATGGAAGTTTTTATGGCGGCATAGAAGCGGGAAAGAATATCTCCGTGGGCAACCTGGGAGTTTACGGGGATGTGCATGGCGGGGGGAATATCGGCAACACTTCAGGGGGCACGATTCATGGGAATGTGTATGCGGGCGGCAGCGCAACCCTGACCCCGTCTATCACCTACTACAGCAAGAGCAGCGGCGTGCCGTACAGCCCCGAAGCGGACCTGGCCGCGATTTCCGGTTATTTTGCGGGCTTTTCGGCGGCGGTCGGCGACATGGCTGATACCGGATCCATCGGCAGCTCCTACGGCAGCCTGAACATTTCGGCATCGTCGGGCATTAATGTCTTCAGCCTGAGCGCAGCCGACATGTATGCGGCACACACGGTAAATATCACTGGCGGGAGCGACGCCATCGTTTACATCAATGCCACCGGCGCTGCGGCAAATCTCAACTCGACAACATGGAAATTTTACGGGGGAATCGCATCCGATGATGTCCTGCTGAACTACGCGGATGCGGCGACCTTGAGCATGACCAGTTCAAATAACATCAATATATTGGCCCCGTTCGCCGACACAACCTTCAACAGCGGCCTGGTGACCGGGAATCTCATCGTCGGCAACTTGGCGGGGAACGGCCAGGTCAACCTGGAACATTTCGACCATGGCCCGCGCAACCCCATCCCCGAACCGGCCACCGCGCTGCTTCTGTGTGTGGGGCTGGCCAGTTTCATCGGCCTGCGCTTCTGGAGCCTGCGCTCCGGGAACAGGCGCAAGCTCGCCCGTCTCCCCCGCGGGAGCGGCTCCAACCGTTCCCGCAAGGGCATTTCACCACGCTGAGAGGCTGCCCGAAATATCTGCCCGCGTTATGGCGGGGCAGAATTTCAGTGGTAGGACATCGCATCTATTTCCGCTTCGGCCGCCAGCCAGTCTTCCGTTTCATCGCCGCCATTGAAGCCGCGCCGTTCGGCGCGGTAATAGGCGGCAGTGGCGATCATGTTGTGGCGGTCTTCCCCGTTCGCCGCAATTTTTCCCGCACCGGACGGTGCGCTTTTTCCGCTTTTGGCGGGCTGATTTCTGGCCGTGACCGGCTTGCTTTTAACTGGGCCGACGGGGTTCTTTTTGCCTGTTGCTGTTGATTGGTGCGGCATGTTCATTCCTTTCTTCAGATAGTAAAGTTAGCCTGATCAATCGGGAGCACGCATTTATTTGTCCTTCGGTCTCCCGCTTTGCCATTATCGAGCGTTTGTTTTTCTGCCTTCTCATTTCCACTAACCCTCCACCCTCTGAAATAATGTGGCGATCATGGTTATTTTTCAATAAGCAAATTGCTTAATTTGGCGGTGTGTACGGGTAACCCGGATACACCTGAAATAGAATTCTGTTAAATGAATTTTGCGCAATTTACCCGATAAAAATAAACTGGCATATCATATCCGTCCGGGTGGCTCGCGCAATTGAAGAAGAATGAACCAAATGGGATCGACGCATGAAACTGCACGCTTTTGTCGCAATGCCTTTCGGCGTGAAAAAAGACAGCCAGGGCAACGAGATTGATTTCAATCGCATCTATACCGAGCTGATTAAACCCGCGCTCGAATCGGCGGGTTTGGAGGTGTTTCGCGCGGACGAAGAGGAGCGCGCCGGAGACATTCGCACCGACATGTTCCAGGAGTTGCTGATCGCCGACCTGGTGGTGGCCGACCTCTCCATCGACAACCCGAATGTCTGGTACGAGCTGGGGGTGCGCCACGCGTTGCGCGCGCGCGGCGTGGTGTTGCTGTGCGGCGGGCGGGCGGCTACCGCGTTCGACCTGTACACCGACCGCAAGCTGCGCTACGGCATCAAAAATGGCGCACCGGATGCCGCGACGCTGGAAAACGACAGGCTTCGCCTCGCCGAAATGGCGGAGGCGACGCTGGAATCCTGGCATGGCCGCAAGGTCAGCCCGGTCTATCAACTGATGCCCAACTTGCAGGAACCGGACTGGAAGTCGCTGCGCATCGGCGACGTGCGCGAATTCTGGGAGCGGCACGACGCGTGGGAGAGCCGCGTTGCGTTGGCGCGCAAGGCCGGGCAGATCGGCGATGTGCTGGTGCTCGCCGACGAGGCGCCGGTCGCCGCATTCCGCGCCGAGGCCTGGATCAAGGCAGGCGAGGCGTTGCGCAAGGCCGAGCGCTTCGATTTTGCGCTGGAACAGCTCGAACGCGGGCTGGCGATCGAGCCGCGCAATCCCGGAGGCCTGCGCGAACTGGGGATATGCCTGCAACGGCTGGCCCTGGCGGGCAGCCCGGGGCATTCGTTGGATCGCGCGCGCGAACATTATCGCAACGTTCTGGAGATATACCCCGACGACCCGGAAACATGGGCGCTGCTCGGTCGTGCCGACAAAGACGCATGGGTTGCCGCGTGGCGCCAGCCCGGCAAAACGCCGCAGCAAATGCGCGACGAAGCCGCGTATGAGGATGCCCTGCTGCGCGCGGCTATCGACAGCTACGCCAACGGTTACCGCCGCAACCCCGACCATTACTATTCCGGCATCAACGCGCTCACCCTGATGCACCTGTACCGCCACCTGACCAACGACGCACGCTACGACAGGGATTTTGCCACCATGGCCGGTGCGGTGCGGTTTGCGGCGGAATATGAGCCGGACGAAAATATGCTGTTTTGGTCGAAGGTAACGCTCGGCGACCTGGAAGTGCTTGGCGGCACGCCGGACACGGTGAAGGCCGCCTACAAGGAGGCCATCGCGAAGAACGACAAGGACTGGTTCGCTCTCAACTCCAGCCGCGCACAACTGCAACTGCTGGAGGATATCGGTTTCCGCCCGGAAACTGTCGAAGCGGGCATCGCCACCTTCGACCGCACCCTGCAAAAACTGGTCCGGCCCGACGACAGTTGGCGGCCGCGCCAGGTGTTCCTGTTCAGCGGCCATATGATCGACGCGCCGGGTCGCCCCGCGCCGCGTTTTCCCGCCGCGAAGGAAGCCGTCGCGGCGCAGAAAATCGCGGAAGTGCTGGCGCAACTCGGCGCCGGCCCGGAAGACCTCGCACTCACACAGGGCGCCTGCGGCGGCGACCTGCTGTTTACCGAGGCATGCCAGCAATGCGGGGCAAAGGTACATTGGCTGCAACCGTTCGATGAAGCGGATTTCATCCAGAAATCCGTGGCTAACGGCGGCGAACCCTGGCGCAAGCGGTATTTTTGCGCCAAGGCCAAACTCGCCGCCCCGCCCCGCTCCGCGCCCGGAGCGCTGGGCGAACCGCCGCAAGGCACGGACGACGGCTATGCTTACGAACGCTGCAACCTCTGGCTGCTCTACACCGCGCTGGCCTATGGTGCGGACAAGGTGCGCTTTATCTGCCTGTGGAATGGCGGCGATGCGGACGGCCTGGGAGGCACGGCGCACATGTACAACGAGATGAATGAAAGAACGGGGAGAGTGATCTGGATCGACACCCGGCAGCTATAGCATTTGGGGTGCGGTGGCGCGACATCGCACCCCACAAAACCAACTAAACCAAGGAGGCAACATGAACGACAAATTGATAACACGCGTGCAATCCCCCAGCCCCAAGAAAATCCTCGCGCTCGACGGCGGCGGCATACGCGGGATGATGACGGTGGAGGTGCTGGCCGGGGTCGAGAGCCTGCTGCGCCAGAAGCTGGGTCGGGGCGACGATTTCGTGCTGGCCGATTATTTCGATTTCGTCGCCGGCACCAGCACCGGCGCGATCATCGCGGCCTGCATCTCGTCCGGGATGAAAGTGTCCGATATACGTGCGTTCTACATCAGCAGCGGCGAGGAGATGTTCGACAAGGCCTTCCTGCTCAAACGTTTTCGCTACCAATACGAGGACGAAAAGCTCGCGGCGAAGTTGCAGGAAGTGTTCGGCAAGGATACGACGCTGGGCAGCGACAAGCTGAAAACGGTGCTGATGATGGTGATGCGCAACGCCACCACCGACTCGCCCTGGCCGGTGTCGAACAACCCATTTGCCAAATACAACGATGCGGCCCGGCCCGACTGCAACCTGAACATTCCCCTCTGGCAACTGGTGCGCGCGAGCACGGCTGCACCGGTGTATTTTCCGCCCGAAGTGGTGCAGGTTGGCAAGCATGAATTCGTGTTCGTGGATGGCGGCATCACCACCTACAACAATCCGGCCTTCCAGGCCTTTCTGATGGCCACGGTAGAGCCTTACAAGATGGGCTGGCACGCCGGTGAAAACAACATGCTGGTTGTGTCGGTCGGCACCGGCACCAGCCCGCAGGCGAACGCCGACCTGAACCCGAACGAGATGAATCTGATTTACAACGCGGGCTCCATCCCCTCGGCGCTGATGTACGCGGCGCTCAACGAGCAAGACACGCTGTGCCGGATTTTCGGCAAATGCCTCGCCGGGGATGAGCTGGACCGCGAAGTGGGCGACCTGATCGGCGCGAAGGGGCCGGTGGGGCCGGGCAAGCTCTTCACCTACGTGCGCTACAACGCGGAGCTGACGGAGAAGGGGTTGAAGGCTCTTGGCCTGGCGAACATCAAGCCGGCAGATGTGCAGCGGCTCGATTCCGTGGAGCACATCGCCGAG
>SCPW01000295.1 GCA_004298605.1 Gallionella sp. | reverse complement strand
GGTTTTTGCCATCGTAAATAATTTGCCCGCTGGCGGGGTGGAGCAGCCCCGCCAAGGTTTTTAGCGTGGTGGTTTTTCCCGCGCCGTTGCTGCCGATCAGCGCGACCAGTTCGCCGGATCCGATGTGCAGGTCGATGCCCTTTACCGCGTGGATGCCGCCGTAGGCGACTTTCAGGTCGTGGACTTCGAGCAGTGAGGTACGCGTTTCAGCCATGGCTTCCCCCTCTCCCCAACCCCTCTCCCTCGGAGGGGAGAGGGGCTTCTGTTCCCAGATAAGCGGCGATCACGGCGGGATTCTGGCGCACCTCATCCGGCGCGCCTTCGGCGATTTTTTTGCCGTAATCGAGCACCGCCACACGGTCGCACAGCCCCATGATGAGCTTGACGTCGTGTTCGATCAGCAGCACGGTGATGCCGCTGGCGCGGATGGTTTGCAGCAGTGTTTTGAGGCTTTCGGTTTCGGTGGCGTTCATGCCGGCGGCGGGTTCGTCCAGGGCGAGCAGCAAGGGTTCGGTGGCCAGGGCGCGGGCGATTTCCAGGCGGCGTTGTTCGCCGTAGGAGAGATGCTTGGCGAGGGTCTGCGCCGGTTTGCCGATGCCTGCGTAGCGCAGCAATTCGCGCGCGCGTCCGGTGATGGCGCGCTCTTCATCGCGCGTTTTGCGGTCGCGCAGCAGCGCGCCGAACACGCCCGCGCGGGTGCGCGAATGGCGTCCGATCATCACGTTTTCCAGCGCGGTGAGGTTGGCGAACAGGCGGATGTTCTGGAAGGTGCGTGCGATGCCCGCTTGCGCCAATACATGCGGTTTGCAGGCCTGATAGCTTTGGCCGTTGAAGCGGAATTCGCCCGCGCTCGGCTGATACAGCCCGGTGATGACGTTGAACAGCGTGGTCTTGCCCGCGCCGTTCGGGCCGATCAAGCCGTAAATTTCGCCGCGCTGGATGTGCAACGACACATCGGACAGTGCGCTCAATCCGCCGAACTGTTTGCCGATGGAGGAGAGTTGCAGCAATGGCATTGTGTGGCTCATATTTTTTCCGCCGCCTCGTCGGTTTCCAGCTCGCGGCGGCGCACGCGCGATGGCCACAGCCCGGCCGGACGGTACAGCATCATCACGATCAATGCGCCGCCGAACAGCAACATGCGCAAACTTTCCGGGTCGATCAGCGTTTTGCCGAACAAGGCCTGTTGCAGCGGCACGACGCTATGGCGCAGTATTTCCGGCAACAGCGCCAGCAACACGCCGCCGAGTATCACCCCGGCGATGTTGCCCATGCCGCCCAGCACCACCATGCACAGCACCATGATGGATTCCATCAGGTTGAAACTTTCCGGGCTGACGAAGCCCTGAAACCCGGCGAACAGTGTGCCGGATATGCCGCCGAACATCGCGCCCATCGCGAAGGCCAGCAGCTTTAAATTGCGTGTGTTGATGCCCATCGCGGAGGCGGCGATTTCGTCTTCGCGGATCGCCATCCAGGCGCGGCCGATACGCGACTTTTCCAGCCGCCGCGAGATGAATACCACCAGCGCGGTGAAGGCCAGAAACACATAAAAATACAGATGCACCGAAGGCAGCGCGATGCCGAAAATTTCCTGCGTGGCATTCAGCGACACGCCCGCCACGCTGATCGGGTCGATCCGGCTGATGCCTTGCGGGCCGTTGGTGAGATTGACCGGGGCGTTGAGGTTGTTCATGAAAATGCGGATGATTTCGCCGAAGCCGAGCGTGACGATGGCCAGATAATCGCCGCGCAAGCGCAGGGTGGGCGCACCGAGCAACGCGCCGCAGCCGCCCGCCACCAGCGCGGCCAGCGGCAGGACGACCCAGAACGGCAGATGCAGGCCGTCGGGGAACAGCAGCGGAAACGCCAGCGCCAGATGCGGCGAACCGGCCAGCGCGTAGCAGTACGCGCCCACCGCGAAGAACGCGATGTAGCCCAAGTCCAGCAAGCCCGCGTAGCCGACCACGATATTCAGGCCGAGCGCCAGCATGATGTACAGCATCGCGAAATCCGCAATGCGCACCCAGCCGCGCCCGAGCAGCGCGTCGGTGGCGAAGGGTAGCAGCAATAGGGCGGCCAGCAGGAGCCAGAACGTAAATGTCCTATAACGTAATGGAGCTAAGGGGCTGCGCGCTTTTGCGCAGTCCCGCTTGGGCGTAGGGCTAGGTGCGTTTACGGAGAATCTCCCTTTCAAGGATTTCTTTGACAAACGAGGGAATTTCTTTTTCAAGTAAGTGTGCTTCCGTTTTCAATTTCTCGTAGATGTCAATTTCTTTGCCCTGCCAGACAAGATCAAGCCGTCGAATTTGGCGTGTGGCAATATGGGAATAGTTTTCTGGATACGCCCAATAACAGGTCAGGCAAATTGTCCGGTCCTTGATGTTGTTCCAGTTTTCGCAATGCTCGCAAGACCACGATTTTGCCCGGTTTGCAGAACCGGAAAGCAACATAAAATCTTCTGGGTTGAGTTCTGCTCCTTCACCGTCACCACCAACTTCATAGGGGACGCGGTGGTCAATTTGCAATTCGCGCTCATCAATTTCTTCAAGATAGATAAAACATTTGCAGCCGTACTTTTCAACCAGTGCCTCTTTGATTTTCTTGG
>SCPW01000294.1 GCA_004298605.1 Gallionella sp. | reverse complement strand
ATGCTGCGTATCTTCAAAAATAATCTTCATTGCAAGCCCCTGTTGTTGCAGTTGCGCGTAAGCATACACCGGCATGATGGCCAACGCTTCGCGCCGCGTTGCCCATATCCTGGCGAATTCCCCGATGGTTGGGATCCAGCGTTGCGGTTCCTGCTTGATGCCGTAGGCCATTTCGTCCTGATACTGCACCAGCGTAAAGGTGCGTTTCAAATAAAACGGCAGGGTCTGTTCGTAGGTCAGCACCGAGTAGAACGGTATATCCGCTTTGAGCTCGGCGCGTATCGCCCCGGCAATATGCTTGGCGGAACGCTCGCGCGCCACGGTTTCATAGCCGGACAGCCCGATTTGCGCGGACAGCAGGGCGCTCACCGCCAGCACCACCACCGCCACCGGCTTTTGCGCGCGCCACAGCAGCAGCAAACCGGCCAGCAAGCCGGCCAGCGAAACGATCGCTGCGGCGACCAGCCACACGCTGTAATCCGGGTACAACTCGGCCTGGTTCGGCGTATCGGCAAGCTTGCCCACATTCACCGCCAGCCCCAGCAGCAGCAGCGCGACAGGCACAGCCGGCACAATCTGCCAGAACAACACCCGCTCGCGCATCCCGGCGATGCGTTTGCCCATCAGCAGAACCAGAGCGGGGAACATCGGCAGCAAATAGGACGGCAGCTTGGAACCGGATACGGAGAAGAACACGTAGATAAACACCGCCCAGATCAACAGGAAACGCCCGGCATTGAATGTTTTGCCGTCCACCTCCATCGCCCGCGTGGCGTGGCCGAAGGATGAAGAATTGACGCTTCGGCTCCGGGCGTTTTTCCGCCCGGCACGGGCGGCGCCAACAGCTTGCGCGCTGCCGCGCCCCGGCTTGCCGCCCAAGGCGGTGCGCAGCATGGCATCGAACATCAGCACCGTCCACGGCAGCGCGCCCGCCAGCAGGATCGGGATGAAGTAATACCAGGGCTGATAGCGCCCCAGGTCTTTGGTGGTAAAGCGCGTGTAGTGCTCGTAGATGAAGAAGCGGTCAAAGAACTCCGGGTTGGCTTTCATCACCAGCACGAACCACGGCACAGTAATCGCAAAAAACACCATCAGGCCGGCCAGCCAGTGCATCCGCTTCAACACGCCGAAATCGCGCTGCACGATGCAATAAATGAACAGCGCGGCACCCGGCAACACCAGCCCCATCAGACCCTTGCTCAACACCGCCAGCGCCAGGCCAGCCCATGCGACCAGCATCCAGTTGCGCCGCTTTTTTGTGTCTGCCCGAGTTTGCCCGAGCAACAAGCCAACAATGCCCAGCGTCAGGAAAAACGTCACGCCCATGTCCAGCGTGTTGATGTGCCCCATCAGCACATACAGCAGGCTGCTGGAGAGCAGCAGCGCGGCATAACCCGCCGCCTCGCGCCCGAACAGGCGCATCCCGGCAAACCACACCAGCAGGATACCGGCAAAACCGGTCAGCCCGGTCCACAAACGCGAAGTCCATTGGTGCTGGCCGAACACCGTGTAAGCGGTGGCCGTCGCCCAGTATTGCAGCGGTGGTTTTTCGAAATACTTGAGCTCGTTCAGGCGCGGCGTCACCCAATCACCGCTCACCACCA
>SCPW01000293.1 GCA_004298605.1 Gallionella sp. | reverse complement strand
GTGATGGGTTACGAGTTGAGCGTGGCATCGCAAAGCTATCTGCCGAGCCCCACGGCGATCCGGCCTGCCACGCACGAGCAGACGGAAGGGCTTTTTGCGCATCTGGAAAAAACCCTGTTCGAGATCGGTTTTTTCACCACGCAAAACCCGGCGCGCATGATGCAGCGTCTGCGCCGTTTATACGCCCGCGCGCGGCTGGAGCCGGATGAGGTCAACATCTTGCGCGGCATATTGAGCGTCACAACCGAGTACAATGCGCGCCTCAAATCGCGTTACCAGCAAGAAAATCGGGATACTCAGAAGCATCAATGATGTTCAAAAACATTAGAGAAGACATCGCCAGCGTATTCGACCGCGACCCGGCGGCGCGCAGCACCTTCGAGGTGCTGACCTGCTATCCGGGCTTGCATGCGCGCATCGCGCACCGCCTCGCCAACACGCTGTGGCACACCAACCTGAAATGGCTGGCGCGCTTTTTGTCGCATGTCGCGCGCTGGTTTACCGGCATCGAAATTCATCCGGGGGCGACCATCGGGCGGCGTTTCTTTATCGACCACGGCATGGGCGTGGTGATCGGCGAAACCGCCGAAATCGGCGACGATGTCACGCTCTATCACGGAGTCACGCTAGGCGGCACCTCGTGGCGGCACGGCAAGCGGCATCCCACCTTGGGTAACGGCGTGGTAGTGGGCGCCGGAGCCAAGATACTCGGCCCGATCACGATAGGCGATGGCGCGAAAATCGGCTCGAATGCGGTGGTGGTGAAAGATGTGCCAGCCGGGGCGACGGCGGCCGGTATTCCGGCGCGGATTCTCGATGAGGAAAGGAAAAAAGCCGCCGGCTTCAACGCCTACGGCATCGGCAACGACCAGAATGACCCGCTCTCCAAAGCGATACACGGCTTGCTCGGGCACAGCGTGACGGTGGATCAGCGCATCGAGTTTATCTTGCAACAACTGGAAAAAATGGGCGTGCGCGTGGAAGAAGAGCGCGCTACCGCCGACAAATTTGACCCTAATCATCTGAATAAAATAGTTGATTAGAAAATTAAGGTATTGTATTCTGCGCGCGCGGGTGCCATGAATGACTTTCGGGCTGTATCTTGAGGCACCTTTAGAATAGCCCTCAAACTTTTTGACGACTGAATTGATATGCGACTGACTACAAAAGGACGTTTTGCCGTAACGGCAATGATTGATCTTGCGATGCGCGGCGGTCGCGCGCCGGTAACTTTGCTGGGCATCAGCGAACGGCAAAAAATTTCACTATCTTACCTGGAGCAGTTGTTCGGCAAGCTGCGCAGGAACAAGATTGTCGAGAGCGTGCGCGGGCCGGGCGGTGGCTACTGCCTTGCGCGCCCGAGCGACAAGATCACGATTGCCGATATCGTTCTTGCCGTGGATGAACCGCTTGATGCCACGAAATGCGGCGGCAAAGGCAATTGCCATGACGAGCGCCAGTGCCTCACCCACGAACTGTGGATGGGACTGAACGAAAAGATTTACAGCTACCTGGCATCCGTGACGCTGCAAGGCCTGGTGGATAGCCAGAACAAGGGTAATCCGGCGTTTGCCCCGATAATAATGAGCAGGCAATAACAGGCAGGGGAAACACCAGGCCTTTGGCGGCCTCGAACCGAGAAAGCGAATTGAAAATGCAACAGGCAGCGAAATTGAAATTACCGATTTACATGGATTACTCCGCGACCACGCCGGTCGATCCGCGCGTGGCGGAAAAGATGATCCCCTATCTCACCGAAAAATTCGGCAACCCGGCCAGCCGCTCGCATGTGTATGGCTGGGAGGCGGATGAGGCCGTCGAACTGGCGCGCGCGCAAGTGGCGGCGCTGGTCAACGCCGACCCGAAAGAGATCGTCTGGACTTCGGGCGCGACCGAATCGAACAATCTCGCCATCAAAGGCGCGGCGCATTTTTATCAGGGCAAGGGCAAGCACATCGTCACGATGCGCATCGAGCACAAGGCGGTGATCGACACGGTGCGCGAGCTTGAGCGCGTCGGGTTCAGCGCGACTTATCTCGACCCCGAGCCGAGCGGTTTGCTGGATCTGGATAAATTTAAAGCGTCATTGCGCCCCGATACCATCATTGTTTCGATCATGCTGGTGAACAACGAAATCGGCGTGATCCAGGACATTGCCGCGATCGGCGAAATCTGCCGCGAAAAGGGCATCCTGTTCCATGTGGATGCGGCGCAGGCGACCGGCAAAGTGGTCATCGACCTGCAACGGCTCAAGGTAGACCTGATGTCGTTTTCCGCGCACAAAACCTACGGCCCGAAAGGCATCGGCGCGCTGTATGTGCGGCGCAAACCGCGCGTGCGGCTGGAAGCGCAAATGCACGGCGGCGGGCACGAGCGCGGGATGCGCTCCGGCACGCTACCGACGCACCAGATCGTCGGCATGGGCGAAGCGTTCCGCCTCGCACAACTTGAAATGGCGCAGGAAAACGAACGTATACGCATGTTGCGCGACCGTTTGCTGAACGGTTTGATGAGCATGGAAGAGGTGCATATCAACGGCGATATGGAGCAGCGCGTACCGCATAACCTCAATCTGAGCTTCAACTTTGTCGAGGGCGAATCGCTGATTATGGCGATCAAGGATGTCGCGGTATCCAGCGGATCGGCCTGCACCTCGGCAAGCCTGGAACCCTCCTACGTGCTGCGCGCGCTGGGGCGCAGCGACGAGCTGGCGCATAGCTCGATCCGTTTCAGCGTCGGGCGGTTCACCACGGTCGAAGAAGTGGATTACGTCGTTGAACTGCTGAAAAACAAGATCGGCAAGCTGCGCGAATTGTCGCCGCTGTGGGAAATGTACCAGGACGGTGTTGATTTGAATACGGTGCAGTGGGCGGCACATTAAATGCGGGGAAGGGATAAGGGTGAAGGGAGAAGGGTAAAAGTCAAAAGCGGAGCAGCCGTTTTTACCCTTCCCTCTTATCCCTTCCCCCTTCACTGCGACTGAAAGGAGCAAACATGGCATACAGCGAAAAACTTTTGGATCACTATGAAAACCCGCGCAACGTCGGTTCCATGGACAAGGATGCGGCGGAAGTGGGCACCGGCATGGTCGGCGCACCCGCTTGCGGCGACGTGATGAAGCTGCAAATCAAGGTGGGCAAGGACGGCGTGATCGAAGACGCCAAGTTCAAGACCTACGGCTGCGGCTCGGCGATCGCGTCCAGCTCGCTGGTGACCGAGTGGGTGAAGGGCAAAACGGTCGATCAGGCGCTGGAAATCAAGAACACGCAAATCGCCGAAGAACTGGCTTTGCCGCCGGTGAAAATCCATTGCTCGATCCTGGCGGAAGACGCCATCAAAGCGGCGGTGGCGGATTACAAGGCCAAGCACGGCGAGAAGATGGAAACGGCGGCCTGCAAGGGCTGCGTTTAACGTGAATTCGCGCAGCGAATCGTTTGCTCCCTCGCCCGAGAATTGAAAATTGCCTTTCGCGTTTGTCCTTTCTCCCGCTTGCGGGAGAGAGTTAGAGAGAGGGGATTCATGCGGGAGAGGGTTTGGGAGAGGGAAACAGGTATGAGGAAGAAAGCATGGCTATTACATTGACTGAAAATGCCGCCAAACATGTGCAGAATTTCATTGCCAAGCGCGGCAAAGGTGTCGGTTTGCGCATCGGCGTGCGCACCAGCGGTTGTTCCGGCATGGCGTACAAGCTGGAGTTCGCCGACGAAATAAACGGCGATGATTTGCAGTTCACCAGCCACGGCGTGACGGTGCTGGTTGACCCTAAAAGCCTGCCCTACATCGACGGGATCGAGCTGGACTTCCAGCGCGAGGGTTTGAACGAAGGGTTCAAATTCAACAATCCGAATGTCAAAAACGAGTGCGGTTGCGGTGAGAGCTTTGGCGTCTGATGCAGCACGCCGACCTCGATTTCCAGCAAAATTATTTGCAATTGTTCGGCCTCGCGCAGTCCTACCGGATAGACACCGCGCAGCTTGAACGGCAGTATCGCGCCCTGCAGGCGCGGGTCCACCCCGACAAACATGCCAATTTGCCCGATGCGGAACAACGCGTCGCGATGCAGCGCGCCACGCTGGTCAACGAAGCCTACCAGACATTACGCAACCCGATCCGCCGCGCACGCTATCTGTTATCGCTGCACGGTGTGGATACCCGGGAAGAAACCAACACCGCGATGCCACCAGACTTCCTGATGGCGCAGATGGATTGGCGCGAAGCGGTCATCGAGGCCCGGCAGGCGCGCGATGCCGCAACGCTTGCGCAACTCGAAACGCGTATGCAAAGTGAAACGTGCGAACTCGAAGCCCGGCTTGCAGTTAAAATCGACGCTGAAAAAGATTATGCGGCTGCCGCAGAATTGGTGCGCAAGCTGCGATTTATGGAAAAACTGGCGGAAGAAATTCATGCCGCTTATGACGCGATAGATATTTAATTTGTAGGGTGGGCACGATTTTGTGCCCACGCTGCATTAACCCGCGTGGGCACAAAATCGTGCCCACCCTACCGACTAAAAATGGCTCTACTCCAAATCTCCGAACCCGGTTTAAGCACCGCACCGCACCAGCACCGGCTGGCGGTGGGCATTGATCTGGGCACGACAAACTCGCTGGTGGCCACGGTGCGCCACGGCATCAGCGTGGTGCTCAACGATGAAAATGGCAGCGCGATGCTGCCTTCTGTGGTGCGTTATGCGGCGGATGGCGGCGTGACGGTGGGCG
>SCPW01000292.1 GCA_004298605.1 Gallionella sp. | reverse complement strand
CAGATCCATCAGGGGTTGCAGGGAGAATGGCTTGGTCATGATTATGCGGGTTGGTTGGATGGGTTGAATTGAATTCGTTTAATGCGCGGGTTCAAACAGCGCCGCCAGTTGGGCAACGCTCGGCTCATAAGGTTCGCACTGGAACATGCCTTGTTTCAGGAATTGTTCCATCCGGGGATAAAGCGCAATCGCGCTGTCCAGCAGCGGGTCGCTGCCGCCGACATATGCGCCCACGCTGATCAGGTCGCGGTTGCGCTGGTAATGGGCATATAAATGCCTGAAGCGCTGCACCAGCGACATGTGCCCGGGCGATACCAGATGCGGCATGACGCGGCTGATCGAAGCTTCGATGTCGATCGCCGGGTAGTGCCCCTGTTCCACCAGCCGCCGCGACAGCACGATGTGCCCGTCGAGAATGGCGCGCGCGCTGTCGGCGATCGGATCCTGCGGGTCGTCGCCTTCGGTCAGCACGGTGTAGAAGGCGGTGATCGAGCCGCTGCCTTCGAGACCGTTGCCGGCGCGTTCCACCAGTTGCGGCAGCTTGGCGAAAACGGAAGGCGGATAACCTTTGGTGGCGGGCGGTTCGCCGACCGCCAGCGCGATTTCACGTTGCGCCATGGCGAAACGGGTCAGCGAATCCATTATCAGCAGGACGTTCCTGCCCTGGTCGCGGAAGTATTCGGCGATGGTGGTGGCATATGCCGCGCCCTGCAAGCGCATCAACGGCGAAGTGTCCGCCGGCGTGGCGACGACCACCGAGCGCGCCATGCCTTCCTTGCCGAGAATGTCGCTGATGAATTCCTTGACTTCGCGGCCGCGTTCGCCGATCAGGCCGACCACGATCACGTCCGCGCTGGTATAGCGCGCCATCATGCCGAGCAGCACGCTTTTGCCGACACCGCTGCCGGCAAACAGCCCCATGCGCTGGCCGCGCCCCACGGTCAACATGCTGTTGATGGCGCGCACCCCGACATCCAGGGCCGTGTCGATCCGGGCGCGTTCCAGCGGGTTGAAAGGGCGGCTTTGCAGCGGCGCGGACTCCGAATCCACCAGTGGGCCCAACTGGTCGAGCGGCTTGCCGGCGCCGTCCAGCACGCGGCCCAGCAGCATATCCCCGACAGGCAGATGTTTTGCGCGATCCGCGATGCGGCGGCGCATCGGTTTGCGTTTGCCGCCCAGCGTCAATACATGTGCGGGTTCGATCGGCATCACGCGCGCGCCGGGCACCAGGCCATACACATCGTTTTCCGGCATCAGGAACAACCTTTCTCCGGCGAAGCCGACCACTTCCGCTTCGACCACATTGTTCGGAAGATGGATCGCGCAGGTGCTGCCGACGGGCATTTTCAGGCCGACGGCCTCCATCACCAAACCGGTCACCTTGGTCAGGTGGCCGCTCGGCGGCATGGGGTTGCACTCCGCCACATATTCGCGGCCTTCATTGAGAAAGTCGCGCCAGCGCGGGCCGTGGGCGGTTACGCCTGCCATGATTTGTCCTGCCCGATCGATTCGACAATGCGCTGCCAGCGCGCTTCCGTGGTGGCGTCCACCTGGCTGTGCGCGGTTTCCACGCGGCATCCGCCGCGCCTGATTTGCGTATCGGTAAAAATTTTCCACCCGGCGTGCGCCAGTTGCTCGCCCATTTGCCTGCGCACCAGTTCGGCGTCGTCCGGGTGCAGGATCAAATGGGCGTTCTGGTTGAAGTGCGGCAGGCTGCTGATCGCATCGCCGACGATTTTCAGGATCACTTCCGGTTTGACCTGCAAGGTTTCGCCCACCATTTTGCGGGCGACTTCCAGCGACAAATCGAGCAACGACTGCGCCACTTGCTCGTCCACCTGATTGAGAGCGCCCTGCAGGTTTTGCAGCAGCGCGTGAATCTGCGCCGCCTCGCCGCGCGCCTGCTGGATGCCGGCGGCATAACCCGCTTCGCGGCCTTGCGCGTGGCCCTCATCGCGCGCCTGCCGGCGGAGATTCTCCAGTTCCGCGACAGTGGACAGCGCGGCGGATTTTCTTGCGCCGCCCTGATGTTTGCCGCCCGGATGCGGATCGAACGAGGCCAGTTCCCAGCGCTCGAACGCGGTTAATTGTTCCTTGGGGATCGTGGCGCTATCAGACATATGCTTCCTCGCCCTTTCCGCCTAAAGCGATCTGGCCTTCATCGGACAAGCGGCGCACAATTTTGAGGATTTCCTTCTGGTTGGATTCGACTTCGCTGAGCCTGACCGGGCCTTTGGATTCG
>SCPW01000291.1 GCA_004298605.1 Gallionella sp. | reverse complement strand
GATCATTTCAACTGGCTGGGCTGTTTCGATGAACCGGCCCGCATCATGATCCGGCTGCAACGGGCGTTCGGCATGCGTTTCGAGGAATCGGCCAAGTTTGATGCGCGCAGCGTGGATGATTACACCAAGATCAAGGTGCTGCCCATCGTCAACGGCACCAAAGGCGGGCGGACGCGCGAAGTACCGATGTGCATGAGCGCCCAGTTTGAAACTCTGCGTGCGGCGCAACGCTACCAGCGCAGCGGACGTTCCCTCATCCCGGAAGAAATGACCTACGCGGAATTCCGCCGCCAGTGCTACCGCATCGCCAACGGGAACGACATCCGCTTCCACCGGCAGCGGCACACCTACGCCTACCTGCGTTACAAGCGCGTGCTGGGTGCGGAATGCCCGGTCATGGCCGGAGTGCCGCATGGCCAGCCGCATATCGAATGGCTGGCGCGCCAGTTGAAAATTTCCGAGGCCGAGGCGAAAGAGCGGGATCAGAAAGTTCGGGCGCAGATCGCGCAGGAGCTGGGCCACAGCCGCATCGAGGTAACCAATGCCTACCTTGGCTGAGCAGGTTCGGCGCAGGGCGCACGTGTATGTCGCCCATGGCGGAAAAACCAACCGGCGGCAGCAAGTGGATCGGCTGGTGATTATGGTCAGTTGGATGCAGGCTGAATTCAGGCTGACCGGCATCGAGCAGATCGGCAAGCGGCAGGTTATTGCATTCTGGAAGGCGCACCGGGATATGGCACCGGCGACGGCTTATGCTTATTGGCTGGCGATTAAGGTTTTGTGGGGGTGGCTGGGGAGGGTGGACGAGCCGCCGAGGGCACGTTTAGATTCATCAGATGAGAAATATGACTGAAAAAGACGTATTTCGGAGCTTCTATCCTGCCATGGTGATGTTCAATTCAACTCGTGTGATCAATATCAGCAAAGGAGCGACTATGTCAGAAGCAATGAGTAATTCAATGAACCTGAGGTTGATACGGCTTCCTCAAGTCAAGGCCATGGTAGGCCTCGGCACGACGGCGATTTACGAAAAAATCAAGAAGGGGGAATTTCCGAGGCAGATCAAACTCGGACGTTTATCCGGATGGGTGGAGTCAGAAGTGCAGGACTGGATCAGTCAGCAGATCATGGCGAGTCGGTCGGGTGTGTTAACCACCGGCGATTTGTAATCGTCTGGTTTGTTGCTGCATTCACACCCCTGTCTTTGGGGTGTGAATGGGTACGGTTCTGGATAATGATCCTTAAATGGGTGTAAATGGGTGTATTATTGGTTCCATGATTCGAACCGATACCATCCAGATCACACCGGACATCCTGTCACTGATCGCCAGGATTGATGAATTCAAGGGCGCGTGGCGCGCCTTGGGTACGCTCGCGCCTGATCGCCTGTCGGCCCTGCTCCGCGTCGCCACAATCGAGAGCATAGGCTCGTCCACCCGGATCGAGGGCAGCAAGTTATCCGACCGCGAGGTCGAGCGCCTGCTATCCAACCTGAAAATCCAGAACTTCACCAGCCGCGACGAACAGGAGGTGGCTGGCTACGCGAAGGTCATGGAATTGGTGTTTATGTCGTGGCAGGACATCGCGTTCACCGAAAACCACATCAAGCAGTTGCATCAGGAGTTGCTCATTTACAGCGAGAAAGATGCCTGGCATCGCGGCAACTACAAGACTACGTCCAACAGCGTCGTCGCTCTTGATGCAAACGGCGCGCAGATCGGCGTTGTGTTCCAGACGGCCTCGCCCTTCGATACACCGCGCCTGATGACGGAGTTGGTCACCTGGGTGCAGGAGGAACGCGCTGCCGGACATCTGCATCCTTTACTGATCATCGCGCTGTGGGTGGTAGTGTTTCTGGAAATCCATCCGTTTCAGGACGGCAATGGGCGGCTCTCCCGCGTGCTCACGACACTACTGCTGTTGCAAGCGGGCTACGCCTACGTTCCATACAGCTCCATGGAAAGCGTCATCGAGCAGAGCAAGGAAGCTTACTATCTGGCGCTGCGGCAAACCCAGGGGACGATCCGCACCGATGCCCCGAACTGGCAACCGTGGCTGGTGTTTTTCCTGCGATCACTCGCCGAACAGGTGAGGCGACTTGAAAAGAAAGTGGAGCGCGAAAAACTTGTGCTGGCTGCCTTGCCGGAACTCTCACTGCAAATCGTCGAGTTTGCCCGCGAGCATGGCCGCGTCACCATCGGCGAAGCCGTCAAACTGACCGGGGCGAGCCGCAATACGCTCAAGCAGCATTTTCGGATGCTGGTCGAACGCGGCCACCTAAACCAGCACGGAAGCGGACGAGGTGTCTGGTACGAACTGCGCTAAATTCGATCCGCCGAAAATGAATCACACCGAATGTGTGTGAGTATTGATGTGAGTATCGAGCTGGCTGCATTGCGTGGAAGCTAGATAATAAGCGGCAGTTCGGGTGTCGCCGTCACACCATAATTTGAAATCCCAACCCTTATCGGTTGGGATTTTTTCTGCCCGTCGCGCATTCTTCCCTCTTCACATATTTTTTAGCCACGTACTCATCCACAATCCGGGTAAATTCCACCGCGATGTTGTCGCCGCGCAAGGTCATCACTTTTTCACCATCAATATACACCGGCGCGGCGGGGCTTTCGCCGGTTCCCGGCAGGCTGATGCCGATGTTCGCCATCTTGCTTTCGCCCGGCCCGTTCACCACACAGCCCATCACCGCGACGGTCATGTTCTCCACGCCGCTATACTGCTCTCGCCACACCGGCATCTGGCCGCGCAGGTGCATCTGGATGCTTTGCGCCAGTTCTTGGAAGAAGCTGCTGGTGGTGCGCCCGCAACCGGGGCAAGCGACCACCATAGGCGCGAACGCGCGCAAGCCCATGGTCTGCAATATCTCCTGCGCCACCACCACTTCCTGGGTGCGCGAGCCGCCCGGCTCCGGCGTCAAGGAAATGCGTATCGTGTCGCCTATGCCTTCCTGCAACAGCACCGCGAGCGCCGCCGTGGACGCCACGATACCCTTGGAGCCCATGCCCGCTTCGGTCAGGCCGAGATGTAGCGCATAGTCGCATTGCAGCGTCAGCGCGCGGTACACCGCGATCAAATCCTGCACCTCGCTGACTTTGCAGGACAATACGATGCGGTTGTGTGCCATACCCAATTGTTCGGCGCGCCGCGCGCTTTGCAGGGCGGAGGCGATCAGCGCGGCGCGCGTCACTTCACGCACATCTTTGGGTTCGGCCAGACGCGAATTTTCGTCCATCATGCGCACCACCAGGCTCTGGTCTAGGCTGCCCCAGTTAACGCCGATACGCACCGGCTTATCATAGCGGCACGCCGTTTCTATCATGATCGAAAATGGGTCTTTTTCCTCGCGGTTGCGCCCGACATTGCCCGGATTGATGCGGTATTTCGCCAAGGCCTGCGCGCAGTCGGGGAACTCGGTCAGCAAGCGGTGGCCGTTGTAATGGAAATCACCGATCAGCGGCACGCCGCAGCCCATGCTATCCAGCCGTTCGCGGATGCGCGCCACCTGCGCGGCGGCCTCGGGGGTATTCACGGTGATGCGCACCAGTTCCGAGCCGGCCTCCGCCAACTCGAACACCTGGCGTGTGGTCGCCCCGGCATCGGCGGTATCGGTATTGGTCATGGATTGCACCACGACAGGCGCGCCGCCGCCCAGCATCACTTTGCCCACCAGCACCCGTTGCGACGGGCGGCGTTTGATAATCATCGCACTCATATTTGCTCCGACATCCCTATTCCAGCGTTAACCGCGCCACATCGACACCGGTATAGGGCTTGAGATCGACCTGTTTTTCGCGGTAATAAAGGCGCACACCGGCAGCATGGCCGATCACTAGCGAGAATGGCGCTTGTCCGTTCAGGCGCAATTCGCTGCCGCGCGGGTTAATCTGCGATGGGAGCAACTTGCCATTCTTGTCTTTGATTTCCACCCAGGACGCCTCATCAAATACCAGATGTAACGCGGCCAATTGTGGCGCCGTACCGGGCTGGGCCGCAGGTTTTGCCGGTTGGGTTTGCGGCGCGGATGATGCGGCTACCACCGCTTCCGGTACCCGCGAGGCCGGGATGATTTGTATTTCGGCGGGCAGGGAAACCGGCGTTTCAACCTGCGCTGTTTCAGGTTGCGCGGGCGGCGCCGTGAAATGCCACGCCGCGAATGCGACAACCAGCACCGCCAGCAACAACGCCGCGCCCAGCCAGACCCGGTTTTGCCGTTGCGATGAATGCGCGTCGGGGAACGGCACTTCGACCGAAGCCGGTATCGGTTGCGCCGGAACCGCATCTGTTTGCGGCAAAGCAGCCAGCAATGCCTGTGCATCCAGATGCAATATCCTGGCGTAGCTGCGCACGAAGCCACGCACAAAAGCCATCTCGGGCAAATTCCGGAAGTCGTCCGCTTCGAGAGCCTCGATCTGGCGCGGCGCGAATTTGATCTGTCCGGCCACATCCGCCACGCTCAAGCCGAGGCGCTCGCGCGCTTCGCGCAGCATCTTTCCCGGCGAAGCCACCGTATCCGCAGCGGGGCCGTTATCTTGCTC
>SCPW01000290.1 GCA_004298605.1 Gallionella sp. | reverse complement strand
GCCAAAAAATGCACCGCCAGGAAATTCAAGAATTGTTAGAGAAACGCCGAATAAGCCTTCCGTTCGTGGTGAGCTTGTCGAACCATGAGCGGAAGGCTTATTCGGCGTTCTCTTAGAACGGCATATTTTGCTTTAACCCGGGAGGATGTAATGCGTAAAGCTGTATTCATGATATTGCTGGCTGTTGTGAGCGGCAGTGCAATGGCCGAGTGGTTCGAGGTGGGCAGCAATGAAATCACGGCCATCTACGTCGATCCCGCCACCATCCAAAGATCGGGCAATATGGCGAAAATGTGGCATCTGGTCGACTTCAAGAGGGTAAAAAAAGATATGGGTGACCCATACAGGTCGACGAAGGACCAAAACGAATACGACTGCAAGGAAGAGAAATTGAGGAGGCGCGCTTTCTCACAGCACGCCGAAAATATGGGCGGCGGGAAAGTGGTTTACAGCGACACTTTTACGACAAAGTGGAAGCCGGTCCCGCCCGACAGCGGAACACAAATTTTGTGGAAATTCGCCTGTGTGAAGAAGTGAGGCTGCGGCATGCTCCACGCTTCGCGTAGTCCGAAATTGATTCCAACATCAACCGCCCCGCCTTGAAAGCAGCCAGATCAGGCACAAAAGGCGACAGCCCGGCGGCAATCAAATCGGCATTCACAAAGTTGGGGCAGTCTGCATCGGTAGGGGCGTGATGAACCGCGCCCCTACCGATAGTGAAATGGAGCTGTGCATCAATAACACACCGCCCCGGCGATGGCTTGCCAAATGAAGCGTTATATGATTGACATCTTTAATGTATTGTTGATAAAATTACTGGGCTTTACCATTATTAATCAATAAAGTTAAGGAGTTATCATAATGTACATGTCTATGCTTCCTATCACCATAGCTGCCGTCGCGATCCTCCTCGTCATTTTTCTTGGCAAGTAAAATCAGGACAGGCGACAGCTAAACCTCGAAAAGAGGTTGCAGGTCGAAGAAAATGGGCCCGGTTATCCGGGCCTATTTTTTCGGCATTCGTATCGTGGCAAATAAGCACAAATACAAGTTTAAAAATTCAGCCGCCGGTACTGCACCGCTTCGGCGATGTAGTTGGTTTTGATGTCCTCCGAACCTTCCAGATCGGCGATGCTGCGCGCCACTTTGAGCACCCGGTGATAGGCGCGCGCGGATAGGTTGAGGCGGCTGATGGCTTGTTGCAGCAGCGCGGCGCCCTGCGCATCCGGCGCGCACAACATGTCGATTTCGGTTACAGAAAGCTGTGCGTTGGCTTTGTCTTGCCGCGCGAGCTGGCGTTGCCGCGCCGTCTCGACGCGCGCTTGCAATTCGTTGCTGGTTTCGCCATCGGCCTTGTTTTGCAAGCTATCCTGCGCCACGGCAGGCACTTCGATCTGGATGTCGATGCGGTCCAGCAGCGGGCCGGAAATCTTGCTGCGATAGCGCGAAATCTGGTCGGGAGTGCAGCGGCATTTGTTGTTGTAATGGCCGAGATAGCCGCACGGGCAGGGGTTCATCGCGGCGATGAGCTGAAACTGCGCGGGAAAATCGGCGCGGCGCGCGGCGCGCGAGATGGTGATGCGCCCCGATTCCATCGGCTCGCGCAACACTTCCAGCACATTGCGCTCGAATTCCGGCAGTTCGTCGAGAAACAACACGCCGTGCAAGGCCATCGAAATTTCGCCGGGGCGCGGGTTGCTGCCGCCGCCGACCAGCGCCACGCCCGATGCGGTGTGGTGCGGCGCGCGGTACGGGCGGGTTTTCCATTTCGCCACATCGAAGCTGCCATCCAGCGATTGCAGCGCCGCGCTCTGCAATGCCTCGGTCTCGGACATTTGCGGCAGGATGCCGGGAAAGCGCGCCGCCAGCATGGATTTGCCGGTTCCGGGCGGGCCGACCATCAGCACGCTATGCCCGCCGGCGGCGGCGATTTCCAGCGCGCGTTTGACCTGGGTTTGCCCTTTTACTTCGCGCATGTCCGGGTAGTGCGGCGCGACGGTTTGCGGGCGGCTGAGATACGGCGTAAGGATTTCGCGCCCGGCAAGATGCGCGGCGACTTGCAGCAGCGATTGCGCCGGATATACCGTCGCGTCTTTCACCAGCGCGGCTTCGGCGGCATTGGCTTGCGGCAGGATGAAGGCGCGCCCGCTGTTGGCGGCGCGATAAGTCATCGCCAGCGCGCCGCGTATCGGGCGCAGTTCGCCGGTCAGCGCGAGCTCTCCGGCATACTCGTATTCGGCGAGTTTATTGGAAGGAATTTGCCCGGTGGCGGCGAGGATGCCCAGCGCGATGGGCAAATCGAAACGCCCGCTTTCCTTGGGTAGATCGGCGGGCGCGAGGTTGACGGTGATGCGGCGCGCGGGAAAATCGAACTGGCAATTTTGCAGCGCGGCGCGCACCCGATCCTTGCTTTCTTTAACTTCGGTTTCCGGCAAACCGACGATGGTGAAGCTGGGCAGGCCGTTGGCGAGG
>SCPW01000289.1 GCA_004298605.1 Gallionella sp. | reverse complement strand
CGTGAGCGGCAGGACGGCGGCGATAGCGCCGTTCCGCCCCGCCAGCAGGTAATGCGTGCGATGGCCGAAGGCTTTCTCGATGACGGTTTTCCATCCCGCGCGATGGAAGAACGTGGCTTCCGGGCAGGTTTCGACAAAAGCGTCCCATCTGCAGAAGTCGGCTTGATCCAGCAGTTTGATCGTGATGCGGGGGGGTGCGGCGGATGGTTCAGTTTCAAATGCCCGGAGAAATGTCACCGCTCTTCCCCCATGAAAATGTGATCCATGCGGCCCCATTGAAAATCACGGAGCAATGAGCGGATGCGCGGCTCGGTGCGGGTCAGGTTCACATAATGGCGGAAGCGGGTCTTCATGCCGATATTTCTTTGCCTGGGCTGTTCGTGGTCGATTTCCCAAGGGTGGAAATAAAAAATGCAGGGCTGTTGATCGACATGATTGACACGCCTCATCAGCCAGCGGGAAAAGTTGTACGGCAGCAGGCGGAAATAGCCGCCGCCGCTTGCGGGGAAATTGCGCCCAAACAACGTCACCGTGGTGGCGGGCAATTCGACCAGGCCACCCCGCCCCTTGGGCTGGAATTTGAAACGTGGCGCGTCCGGCATACCGTAGTGGTCATGATGTATCGGATAGATGCTCGAACTGTAACGGTAGCCCGCTTCCTGCAAGGTATCCAGCGCCCAGAGATTGTCTTTTCCGATCGAGAAGCTGGGGGCGCGGTAGCCGATAACCGGCTGGCCCCCGAGGTCTTCCAGGAGTTTTTTGCTGCGGGTGATGTCGTACCGGAATTCGTCCGGGCTCTGGTCCGTGGCGCGAAAATGATAGTAGCCGTGGCTCGCCAGTTCGTGCCCGTTATCGACGATATGGCGGACGATTTGCGGGTAACGCTTGGCGATCCAGCCCAGCGTGAAAAAAGTGGCCTGCACATTCTGTTCGTCCAGCATGGCAAGGATGCGCGCGATGTTGCGCTCCACCCGGCACGGCAAGCTGTCCCAATGCTCGCGCGGGATATGGGGCGCGAAGGCCGAGACCTGGAAGTAATCTTCCACGTCGATGGTCATCGCGTTGCGTATCGGCGCCGGGTTCTTTTGCTCATTGCTGGCTGGGGTCTGCATGATGCTCAATCCCGCAAGCCATTTTTCAGCCATTCATGAATTGACGCCGCAATGCGGACCGAAGCCTGTCCATCCCAGAATTCGGGCACCCTGCCTGCCTTGCCGCCGCCGCGCATGATTTCGTCGAATGCCGCCAGTATCTTCGCCGGATCCTGGCCGGCGATGGTGTTGGTTCCTTCGTCCACCGTGATCGGACGTTCGGTGTTGTTCCTGAGCGTGATGCACGGCACGCCAAGTGCCGTGGTTTCTTCCTGGATGCCGCCCGAATCGGTCAGCACGACCCGCGCATCTTTCATCAACCCCAACATTTCTAGGTAACCAATCGGAGGTAGTTGCAATAATTCATGGACATCCAGCATTTTGTTAAAGCCAAATCTTTCGATCATGGCGCGGGTGCGCGGGTGTAGCGGGAAGATGACGGGCAGCCTGGCGCCGATCTTGAGGACAGTTTCAAGCAGCGTGCGCAGGGTGTCGGGGTCGTCCACATTGGAAGGGCGGTGCAAGGTGAGGACGGCATATCCATCATGGCCGTCCAGGAACGTTCCCCTGCAGGCGTCTTTCAGGATTCCGGCTACCGGCACGGCTTTTTCCAGATTGCGGCGCAAGGTGTCGATCATGACATTTCCGACAAACCGGATGCGCGAATCGGCTATCCCTTCGCGCAGCAAATTTTCGCGACCGCTGCGCTCGGTGATGAAAAGGAGGTCGGAAATCTGGTCGGTCAATATCCGGTTGATTTCCTCCGGCATGGCGCGGTCGAAGCTGCGCAGGCCGGCTTCGACGTGAATCACCGGAATCCCTTTTTTCGCCGCCACCAGCGCGCAGGCCAGCGTGGAATTGACATCGCCGACCACCAGCACAGCCGAAGGCCGTTTTGCGTCCAGGACAGGCTCGAAACGGCGCATCACTTCGGCAGTTTGCACGGCGTGGCTGCCTGAGCCAACCTCAAGATTGGTATCCGGTTGCGGGATGCCGAGCGCCTCGAAATACTGGTGGTTCATCGCCGCGTCATAATGCTGCCCGGTATGCACCAGACTTACGGCCAGCTTCGGCTCGAGATCGCCCAAGGCCGCCATGATCGGAGCCATTTTCATGAAGTTCGGACGCGCACCTACGACACAAAGGATGCTGTCCGGAGCGCGTGCTCCTGACGTGGGCTTATGCATCTGCTACCTTCTTTTTGAAAGTTCTTTGTTGACTCTGGGCAAAGAGAGAACCTGCTTGAGCAGGTCCAGCACCGTGATGACGGAGTTCTCCATCTTGGCGAGCCTTCCGTCCATGTTTTCCAGTTTGGCGGGGGCGTCTTCCGCCTGCCCGGCTTGCGTGTTGCCGGAAGTTGCTTGAGGTTCCGCTTCTGTGGCGGGAAGCACAAATTCCTGCTGGATGTCGCTGGTCACCTCATTGACCTCGGCGCTTCCGAAGGCGTGAATTTCTTCAAGGTAGCCCATCAGCAGCAGGCGGTCGCACAGCGTGTTGATTTTTCGCGGAATGCCGCCCGTGAAGGCATGGATGGCGGAAAAGGCGCCTTCGCTGAAAGCCGGGTCGCCGTGCCATCCGGCAGTATGCAGCCGGTGTTCGATATAGGATACGGTTTCCGCGGCGTCCATCGGCCCCAGGTGGTAAGTGGCAATCACCCTTTGCTGCAATTGCTGCATATTCCCGCCAAGCAGCGTTTTCCTGAACTCGGGTTGCCCGAGCAGGAAGGTTTGCAGCAAGGATTTGTCGGCGGTCTGGAAATTTGAAAGCATCCTCAATTCTTCCATCGTGCGCGGCGTAAGGTTCTGCGCCTCATCCACCACCAGGAGGGCGCGCTTTCCCTGGCGGTCGCACTGCCGGAGGAATTGTTCGATCCTGGCCAGCAGGGCAGCTTTGGTGGCGTCTTCGTAGGGGAGCCCAAAAGCGCCGGCCACCATCCGCAGGGTGTCGTCCGCGTCCAGATAGGTGTTGGCTATTTGCGCGGCCACGATGTTTTCCGATTGCAGGTTGCGGAAAAGGTTGCGCACCAGGGTGGTTTTGCCCGCGCCGATTTCGCCCGTGATGACGATGAAGCCTTCCCCTTGAGACAGGCCATATTCCAGGTAGGCAGCGGCGCGTTTATGCCCTTTGCTGCCAAAGAAGAAATCCGGGTCCGGCCTCAGTTGGAACGGTTTGGCGCTGAGGCCGTAGTATTGTTCGTACATCTGTTTGCTCCCGCTAGAATTTCATTGAGAGGGAGGCAGTGACCGCATTTTCCTGGTAATTGCTGCTTTGGCTGGAGCTTTGCTGGAGCCGCCGCAATTCGACCGAGCCGCTGAGTTTGGGCTGGAACTGCCTGGTCAGGCCGAACCGGATGCTCCTGCTATTGTTCGTGCTGCCGAGGGAGGAGTCGCTGCTTCTCGTGTAGGCGGCGTTGAGGTTGGCGCTGGTGCGTGAGCCGATCCGCCAGTTCCAGGAAGCGTTGCCGCCCACCTGTTTGGTTTTATCGTTCAGCGCCTGGTTGGTGTTGCCGAGCAAAATACTGTCCTGGGTCTGCGAGGTCTGCGCATCGCGCAACGCATTGAACAGGCTGAGGATGAGTGTATTTTTTTTGCCTGTCAGCGCAACGGAAGCCTGCAAGCGTTTTTGCAGAAAGACGCGGTTGCTGAGGAAGTTTACGGGTTCCGACAATGCGGGGGGGAGCCCGTTGCTCTGTATAAAGGCGTCAATAAAGAGTTGCCGGGTGGTTTGGTCGGGTATCTGGGCAGACCATAATTGATCCAGGAAACTGGCGGTGCTTATCGTGACGGGAATAACAAACTGGGATTGCGTGGTCGTGATATCTTCGCTGTAACCCAGAGCCCATGCGGTGCTGCTGGTGCGATGATTGGCATTGATCGAATAGGTATTGCCAAAAAACCGTTGCCCGGCGCTGGCATCGACGCTTGTCCTCGTGCTGGGCGCCCAGGCAAAACCGGCGGACCAGAAAGAGCTTTCGGGTTTTGACGCGATTGAAATATAGCTGTTTTTCTCGTAGCCCCCGGTGGCTGTCAGGCTCAATTTCGGGGTGACCAGGTAACGGAGATTGCCGGAAAGGGATTCCCTGTCGATGTCCTGGGTGGTGGTGTTGGCAGTTTTTTCGTTGCTGTAATCCACGCCCCAGCCCAGCGTCCTGAAGGCCGTGCCGCTGTTCAGTTTGAGCTGGATGCTGTCGGTCCGGCTGTCCGACAATCCGCTGGTGCCGGCATTGGCCTCGTTGTGGGTATAGCGAATTTCAGATGAGGCGAAGTCGCTGGAATTATGGCGCAGATAGGGGCTGAAGCTATATGTTTTTACATCGGTGCGGTTTCCGGTGGCACTGGTGTTGTCAACCGCGTGTTGCCCCAACTGGGAAGCGTTTTGCTGGCTGATGGCGGCCCGACCATCCAGGAAAAACAGGTTGTCGACCAGCTCCACATTGGCGTTGGCGCTCAACTGGTGCTTGGTCACATTTCGGCTGCTCCCTTCGGCATAGCCAAGATTCTGCATGACGTAACCGGCGTTGGCTTTCAAGCGGGAACCGGTGCCGGTCAAAGACACGCCGGGATTGATCTGGGTAACCCAATCGCTCTTCTCGCTTCCCTGCGGCGCCAATGTAATGTTGTCGGAATAGGTTTCATTCAGATTCAGGCTGGGCGTGATCTTCCATTCTGCGGCGGCAGTTTGCTGCGAAAGCAACAGTATCGTTGCCGCAGCAGAGTAAATGGATGGAAATAAAAGCCTGTTGGAGAGTTGGCTCATATAAGTTTTATCGGGGGCATATTAAGTAAATGATCGGGGTAATCCGGCCGTGCCGCAAACGGGGGGTGTGTATACGCTACGAGCCCGGTATGTTACGCCATCCCCCGCCAGTATGCCCATGATTATCCGCGCGATCCATTTGCCGGTGCTCAGTCGTAATTGTAACCATAATACCCTCCGCCGGAGAATGCGCGAGCCTTGTTATAGATCAAATTGATGACATCGCACGATTCGATCTGGCGGAGCGCTTCCACGACTGTCTGCTGGGGCGTAGTTTCCGCTTCCACCACCATGACTATTTGCCCCATCTGGGTTGCCAGCACTTGCGCTTCTGTGGTCAGCAGCAATGGCGGGGAATCGAAAATAACGATGCGGTCCGGGTAACGCTGTGCGATATCTGTCAGCAAATCGCTCATGCTCTGGCTGGCCAGGAGTTCGGTTGCGTGTACGCTTTTCTTTCCCGCGGTGAGGATGGATAGCTTTTCAACATTGGTTCTCATCATGACGTCAGCCAGTTCGATCCTGTCGTCGAGAAGGACATCCAGGAGTCCTCTCCCCGCTTTCAACCCGAGGTATTTAGGGATTGAAGGGCGCGCCACGTCGGCATCGACCAGCAACACGGTGTGATCCATTTCCATCGCGATGCTCATTGCCAGGTTGATGGCGCAGAAAGTTTTTCCTTCGCCGGCGAGGGCACTGGTGACCATGATGAGGTTGCCATTGTTGATTTTTCCGGCACCCTGGTTGAATGCGTTCGTAATCAACGGACGCTTGATCAGGCGGAATTCTTCGGCAATTTGGGTTTTTTCCTCGTTGGGCGTGACCCCGCCCAACTGGCGCAATCTGGCGAGGTCGATCGTGGCCAGATTCGATTGCGGCGTCGCGCCATGCAAAGGCGAGGGGTCGGTTTCACTTTCCGCGATCCCGGATTTCCGGTCGGGTTCCGTCAAGGTTTTCGCCTGCACGATATTGGCTATATCCTCTTTTTCGGCCTTGCGCGCAGCTCTTTCAATAATGCTCAACGCGGGCGCTTTGGCATTCTTTTCGGCTTGCCCGAGTTTGCCTGCCGCTTTTTCTGCTGCCTTTTCAATGATGCTCACGCTACCTCCAGGTGGAACCCGTTTTCTCGGTTGATTGCCATTCGGGTTTGGGTGTTGCCGGAAATTTCTCTGCCCCCATGGCATATCCTGTATTCAAAATATTTGAGATCAAAATGGTGCAATTTTCTGGATCGCCCTTGCCATTAATATGCCATATAGGGACAGTAATAATAATAAAGAGAAGCCGAAGGCATAAAGGCTTCTTTTCTGCTTGATTATTTCCTGATCGGTCCAGATCATGGCCACCGTACCGAGAACAGGCCGACCGGTTATTTCCCGGAGGATGCTCTGGCTATGGAAGGTGGGGCGGATCTGGCTCATCATGAATGCGATGCCGATGCCGCTTATCAGGGCGCCCAGGAATACCAGGGAGAACAGTTTTGCCCGGTTGGGCCCCGTGGGCGTTTGGGGGGCCGTCGGCGGGTCGATGATCCTGAATGTCACCAGTTCGGTCGTGTCGCTCATGTCGCCGGACAATTTGGCCGCTTCGCGGCGTTCGAGGAGTTTTCCATAATTGGCCTTGTTCACTTCGTAGTCGCGATTGAGCTGGGCTAAATCCGCTTCCACCTCGGGCACGGCATTGCTCATGGATTTCAAGCGGTTGTAGCGGGAAGAATATTCTTCCACGCGCGCCTTCATGGAGGCCGTCCTGGCTTCCGCCTCCGCCAGCGCAACATTGAGCTGTTGGAGCATGGGGCTATAATTTTTTCCGGGGTCGCTGCTGTGTTTGACCAGCTTGGCTTCCTCCTTCTTGCGCTCTTCAAGCCGCGCAATCAGGCGTTTTGTGGAAATGACATCCGGGTGCTGCTCGGTAAAATTCAGGCGAAGCGCATCCAGATTCTTGTTCAGCGACTGGATACGCGCGTCGATTTCCGGATTGGAAACAGCACTGGTGCTTTCCTCCTCCTCTGCCAGTAGAGCGGGTTGGTCGCCCGCAATTTGTTTCTTGAGGGCATCGCGCGCCTGTTCGGCTTCACGCAATTCCAGTTTTGCCTGGTTGAGGCTGTCTGCGGCGGTCGAGAGTTGCGTGACGTAATCGCCGCCCTGGCGGGGCATCAGGCCCATGTTCTTTTGCTTGAATGTCTTGAGGGCTGTTTCTGCGCTGACCAATTTTTCCTCATATGCCTTGATCTGGTCATCGATAAAGCGGATTGCCGAAGTGGCTTCCTGTTTTTTGTCGCCCAGGCTTCCTTCGACAAAAATGGTCAATAAGGATTGGACGACGTCCTTGGCAATTTTTGAATTCTCATTGCTGTAGGAAATGGTAAAGAGGTTGTCGCGCCCGGTCGTGGCTATTCTGATCCCGCTCGTCAGGTCGTTGATGATCTGCTCGCGGTCCTTTACCGTCTTGGCTTTGATGTCGAGGTCGACCATGCGCATGACCCTCTCCACGTTGGGGCGGCTGATCAGAGTGCGGCTCATGATAGCGACTTGCTGCTCCAGGTTGGGAGGCTGCGCCATCCCCGCCATCAGCGGCTTTAAAACATTCTGGGTGTCCACATAGATTCTTGCCGAAGACTCATAATTATCGGGCAGCATATGTACTACCAGCCATCCGGCTATGGCGATAAGCCAGATAGCGGCCGCCGCGTACCAGCGGTACTTCCATATCCCCTTCAGATGGGATAAAAGCTGGGTTATCAGTTCATGCATATCGTCAAACTCTCCGTGGTGATATAGCCATCAGCGTTCCGCCTGCCGGCATGCACGCGATAGTGGCGCGTGCCATCCCATAATGCGCATATCGGGAAATGCCCGCAAAATCCATTGGTTTAAAAGGCGGTTCCAAGTGCAACAGGGTTAGCGGGTTGAGCCTGACGGCGTCTGGAAAGAGTTGAAAAATCTTCTCAAGCAACGATTCTCCATCTATCAAAATCTACCCGCTTTCTTAACTGTGCCCGCATCATATCGGCTCCGGCAAGATGAGCAATTGGACTTTGGTACACCTGACTGAAAGCAGGGTTGCCATTTATGGCTCTTTATGAATTTTTGGTGGGGCGGGAGGCATGGTGGTCGAGTTTCGGGAAACCGGGCTGTCAGGATAGTTCGCGGACACTGGCAGCCCACCCGCCATTGCAGGGTTTAGAGAAAGAAAAATGCGGGTCAGAAAAAACTTTCGGGTATGACCAGGATGTCTCCCGGCCGCATGGGCACATTAGCCGATATGTCGCCGTCCTTGATCAGGTCGTTCAGCCGGACGCTGAACTGTTGCTGTTTCCCATCCACGTCGCGGATGATGCTGGCCTTGTTGCCGGCGGCAAAATCCGTGAGCCCCCCCACTGCGATCAATACATCCATGACCGTCATATGCGCGCGATACGGGAGCGCCTGAGGTTTGCCGGCTTCGCCTATGACCCGGATTTGCTCGTTGTATGGCCCGACAAACCCTGTGACAACAACAGTGACAATCGGATCCTGGATGTATTTGGCCAACGCTTTCTCAATGTCCCGCGCCAGTTGCGATGATGTCTTGCCGCTGGCCGGCAGATCCTCCACCAGGGGCGTCGTGATTTTCCCGTCCGGCCGGATCGGGACAGACATGGAAACTTCCGGATTGCGCCAGACAATGATGTTCACGTTATCCCCGGGGCCGACCAGATAATCGTGCGTGGGAACTTGTGCCGCCCCCGCGGAAGGCCGCGGATTCCCGGCGCAGCCGCCGAGGAGCAGGGTGGAAAATACCAAAGCAAAGCCAGCCAGCCATCTCGTGGTATTGGTGTATTGTGGTGTGTTCACTTGGATTACCTCTTGCGCAGTTGGAAAGGAGTGCCGGTAGTGCCGGAATAAAGGTTTCTATGTCGAATATAAAACAAGTGCTTTCCCGCTGGTGCAAGGCTGTTGTTTTATAGCCACTCAGGAAACAGATTTTACACATAAAGAGAAATTTTTCTACCCGATGGCATAAAATCGCGCTATAAAAAACGGGTTTGTCGATGTGGCGCAAGCCGATTTGTTAATCCGGATTATCCATTTAGAGGCTCTCTTAAGATCAATGGCGCTTCTGATGCTACCCACTTAAGGGTTTTCCTTATTTTTCATCCGACGGACACTCTTGATTTAAAGGCAAGCCAAACGTAACCGTAATAGTGGAAAGTGTGGTAACTGTCTCGGGCAATTGATTTTTTGAAGCGCCATGTTCGCATGACCATTAGGGATCGATATGGATAATCCACTCATCAAGCTCCAAGACCTGTCTAATTTTCTCGAGCAGGGCAACCTTGACGACAATCTCCTGCACCTGGCCGAGATGACGGCAAAAATCCTCAATTCGGAAAATTGCTCGATCATGTTGTTGAACGATGGCGAGCTGGACGACCTGAGAATGCGGGTCTGCGCCTGTTATGGGCCGTTGCCGGCCGCCGCTTACAAAGAGTCGATAGGGAAGGGCGATGGCATCGCCGGGCGGGTGATCGCATC
>SCPW01000288.1 GCA_004298605.1 Gallionella sp. | reverse complement strand
GTAAAGCCATAGACCGTTTGTCGCTGCTGATCCAGCAAACAGACGGGCGTTCCCCCTGCGATGGCACGGCCTATGGCTTTACCAATCGCACGCATTCCCGCATCAAACTATTGATCTGGGATGGCACCGGTGTCTGGCTGTGTCACCGCCGTCTGCACAAGGGCAGTTTCCGCTGGCCCGACTCCGGCGAAACCCTCTTCCGGATGAGTGCGGAGCAATGGCGCTGGCTGACGGCCGGGGTGGACTGGCAACGGCTGTGCGCGACGCCTTCCGCGCTCTGGCGAGTTTGATAAAAAACGCGCGATATCCAGCCGGTTGCAAGGCGTGGCGTGGTATAATCAAGCCCATGAATTCACTGGGTAAAACCGTTTCTCCAGCCCCGGCTGGCAAGGCATCACCCCCCCCTCTGTTGCCGTCTCCTGACGACGAAATTGCCCGGCTTGCCGGAATCATCCGCTCGCAGGACGTCAAGATTCAGGCATTGATCCAGGAAGTCGCTTACCTCCGGCGCATCCGCTACGGGGTCAAGAGCGAAGCGATGAGCGCGGAACAGCGACAGTTGTTCGAGGACGATATTGTGGGGGATGTCGCGGCCGTAGAATCCGAACTCAAACTGCCTCCGGCTCCGTCCACCCCGAGAACCCGTGTTGGCCGCCAAGCGTTGCCCGAACATCTGGAGCGGGTCGAAGTTCGCCACGAACCGGAATCCTGCACTTGTTCGGCCTGCCAGGCCAACCTGGTCAAGATCGGCGAAGATGTCAGCGAGCAACTGGATATCGAACCGGCACGGTTCTTCGTGATCCGCCACATCCGCCCGCAATATGCTTGCCGCCAGTGCGAAACCGTCACGGCTGCGCCGGTTGCGCCTGCGGTCATCGACGGCTCGCTGGCCGCTCCCGGCTTGTTGGCTTGGGTCGCCACCGGCAAATATCTGGATCACTTGCCGCTGTACCGGCTGGAGCAGATCGCCGCCCGACAGCAGGTGGCGCTGTCGCGCAGCACCATGAGCGAATGGATCGGTCGCATGGGGTTTGCCTTGCAACCGCTGGCGGACCGGTTGATGGAGATGCTCAAGCAGAGGCAGGTGCTGCATGCCGACGAAACGCCGGTGAAGCAACTGGATCCGGGGGCGGGCAAGACCAAACGGGCTTATCTTTGGAGCTACCGCAGCAACGATTCGGACACCGGCCCACCGATTGTGGTGTTCGATTACCAGAGCAGCCGTTCCGGTCAACATGCGAGAGACTTCCTGCATGGCTGGCGGGGCAGCCTCATGGTGGACGACTACGGCGGATACAAGAAACTGTTTGCCGCTGACGCGCTATGCGCCGTCACCGAACTGGGCTGCTGGGCGCATGCGCGGCGCAAATTCTTCGACCTTCAGGTCAATGGCGCGCATCCGCAAGCGGAAGAAGCATTGAGGCGTATCGGCAAGCTGTACGCCGCAGAGGAAGCTGCTCGCCAGATGGCTGATACTGCCCGTGCGTTGCACCGCAAGCAACACAGCGTGCCGGTATTGGCGGACATGCATGACTGGTTGATCTGTTTACGACTCACTACTGCGGATGGCAGCGGGCTGGCCCGCGCGATCGACTACAGCCTGAACCGTTGGGCGAGCCTGATCCGCTACGCGCAAACCGGCAATCTGCCCATCGACAACAACCCGGTGGAAAATGCGATCCGCCCGATTGCGCTGGGCAAGAAGAACTGGCTGTTTGCCGGGAGCGAACGTGCGGGCAAACGGGCGGCTGCGATACAAAGCCTGTTTGCCACCGCGAAGCTCAACGGCATCGAGCCGACTGCCTGGCTCAAAGACACGCTGGAAAAACTCCCGGTCTGGACTATGCGAAGGATCGACGAACTCCTGCCGCTCAAGTCAACAGCACAAATCGGCTGAATTAAAAAGGTGGGGCCGCTGGACGCTTACCCAGCAGGCGTTACCCGAACCCAAACCAAAGAAGTTCTTCAAGACGAATACGAACCTGTGTGGTTCGTAAAAAAGGTAGCGCGTAGCCCGGCTGGGCGCAGGGAAAACCCTGCGGGACGGCCAGAGAAGCCTGAAGCGCCAAGTGCGCTTCGGGCAGACCTAAAGGGCTACGTGCGCCTCAACCCACCGTCTTGGAGGACTTACATGAGCAAAGCTACCCAACGCCGCGAAAAGAAGCTTGCCCAGGATCTGCGGAACCTGGCGGTGAGCAATCCTGCCCGCTTCGTACATGAATGGGACACGATGCTCCGCTATTGGACGCTTGAAGCGATCCGGCGCGGGCTGTTGGCGGCTGCGTAAATCCGCGCAAATATGGCGGAGAAAAGCGTTTGCTTGCAGG
>SCPW01000287.1 GCA_004298605.1 Gallionella sp. | reverse complement strand
GGTTGCTGATCACCGCCGCGATGCGGCAGGGCAGCTTCGCTTCCAGCAATGCCCGCATATTGCTGCCGCGACCGGAAATAAGGATGACGATGGATTTCATTTGGAAGAAATAGGAAGTGGGAAAACCGCTGCCCCTTTACTCACCACTTACCACTATCGTTTGCGCCTCATCGCCCTGACGCGCGCGTATCGCACCGATAACGGTTGCGGTTTCGCCGGCGGCGTCGAGTTGCGCCAGCGCCGCAGCCGCGTCGTTTTTGTCCACGATCACCACCATGCCGATACCGCAGTTGAAGGTGCGGTACATTTCCTGCGGCGCGACGTTGCCCATTTCGCGCAGCCAGCCGAACAGCGCTGGGGTATGCCAGGCCTTGCCGTCCAGTTGCGCGACGACGTTATCCGGCAGCACGCGCGGCACGTTTTCCAGCAAACCGCCGCCGGTGATGTGCGCCATGCCTTTCACGGTAATCGACTGCATCAGCGCCAGCAGCGGTTTCACGTAAATGCGCGTGGGCGCCATAATCAAATCGGCCAGCGGCTTGCCATCGAGCTGCTGGCCGAGATCGACCTGATGCGTGCCGATAATTTTGCGCACCAGCGAATAGCCGTTGGAATGTGCGCCGTTGGAAGCCAGGCCGATCACCGCATCGCCGGCCTTGATGTCCGCGCCGGTGATGATGTTGGCTTTTTCTACCACGCCGACGGCAAAGCCCGCGAGGTCGTATTCCCCCGCCGGATACATGCCGGGCATCTCGGCGGTTTCGCCGCCGATCAGCGCACAACCGGCCTGTTCGCAGCCCGCCGCAATGCCCTTGATGACTTCGGTGGCGGCCTCCACATCCAGCTTGCCGCACGCATAGTAATCGAGGAAGAACAACGGCTCCGCGCCCTGCACCAGAATATCGTTGACGCTCATGCCGACCAGGTCGATGCCCACCGTATCGTGGCGGTTCAGCTCAAAGGCAAGCTTGAGTTTGGTGCCCACGCCGTCGGTGCCGGACACCAGGACGGGTTCGCGGTATTTTTTGGAAATCTCCACCAGCGCCCCGAAGCCGCCGATGCTGCCCAGTACTTCCGGGCGCAGCGTGCGTTTGGCGAACGGCTTGATATTCTCGACGAGGCGGTCGCCCGCATCAATATCTACACCGGCATCGCGATAGGAAAGGCCGGAGCTGTTGGCGGGCGAAGGCGTGTTGGTCGGGTTATTCAAGTTGAGTTCTCGCTTTCTTCAGGATAAAGTGCTGCACGAATTTTCGCGGATTTTACCCCAAAATGCCCCTATCCCGCTTTGCTGCCGCGCAATGGCTGTCCTTCGCTGCGGCGACCGCTTTGCTGTTGTACCTGCTCGGCCCGATACTGGCGCCGTTTGTCGCGGCGGGCATCCTCGCCTATATCTGCAATCCGCCGGTGCAACGGCTGTGTGCCTGGAAAGTACCGCGCACGCTGGCGGTGGTGCTGGTCATGGGCGGATTGCTGCTGCTGTCAGCCCTGTTGCTGCTGATTATGCTGCCGCTATTGGAAAAAGAAATCAGCCTGTTTGCAACGCGCCTGCCGGATTGGATCGAGGCGGCGCGCACGCGCCTGCTGCCGCAACTGCAACAGTGGTTTGGCGCAGATTTGCAATGGGATAGCCAGGCCATAAAGAATATGCTGCTGAGCCATTGGCAAAGCGCGGGCGGGGTTGCGGGAAAGCTGCTGCCCTGGCTCGGCAGCGGCGGCGGCGCCATTATCGGCGTGTTCGTCAATCTGTTGCTGATCCCGGTGGCGATGTTCTACTTGCTGCGCGACTGGAACGGACTGGTGGCGCATCTGGATCACCTCATCCCGCGCCACCTGCACGGCAAGGCAAGGGAAATTGCCGCCGAAGTGGACCGCATATTGGCGGAATTTCTGCGCGGGCAAATTTCCGTGATGCTGCTGATGAGCACGTATTACACCGTGGCGCTGTGGCTGGCGGGGCTGGAATTCGCGCTGCCCATCGGCATCCTCGCCGGCATGCTGGTGTTCGTGCCCTACCTGGGCATGATTACCGGCCTGGTGCTCGCGACACTGGCGGCGGCCATGCAATTCACCGGCCCCGGCGGCGTACTGCTGGTGTGGGCGGCATTCGGCGCGGGGCAGTTGCTCGAAGGCATGGTCGTCACCCCCTGGCTGGTCGGCGAACGTGTCGGCCTGCATCCGCTGGCGGTGATTTTTGCGCTGCTTGCGTTCGGGCAGTTGTTCGGCTTCTTCGGCCTGCTGCTGGCCTTGCCGCTTTCCGCCATTTTGCTGGTCGCGCTGCGTTACGGCAAAGCGTGGTATCTCACCAGCGGGATGTACCGCAAACCATGAGGCTTTCTTGAGTCAACTGCTGCTCGACATTACTCCCGTCAGACAACCGACCCTCGACAATTTTGTGGCGGGGCGCAATCCGGAATTGCTCTCGGCATTGCGCCATGCCCTGGCCGGCGGCAATGGCGAGCGGTGTTTCTATGTGTGGGGCGAGGCCGGCAGCGGCAAGAGCCATTTGCTGCAAGCCTGCGTGCAGGCCGCGCTGGAGGCGCAACTCGGCGCGATCTATGCGCGGGGCAGCGCCCCGCAAATCGCCGCGCCCGTGGTGGCGGTGGATGATGTCGAGTGTTTTGATGATGCCGCGCAAATCGAACTATTCAACCTCTACAACCGGATGCGCGACAGCGGCGGCATGCTGCTGGTCAGCGGCAGCGAATCTCCGCTGCATCTCAAACTGCGCGACGACCTGCGCACCCGCCTCGGCTGGGGCTTGGTGTACCAGATACACCGCCTGAGCGACGAAGAAAAAGCCCGGGCGCTGATGCAACATGCGCGCGCGCGCGGCCTTGTTCTGCCCCCGGAAATCACGCAATATCTGCTGCGCCACGGGCGGCGCGACCTGCCCAGCCTGATGGCGGCGCTGGATGCGCTGGACGAACACTCGTTGCGCCTGCACCGCGCGCCTTCCGTGCCATTGCTTAAAGAAGTTTTACAGCAGGAATTGAAGTTGTAGG
>SCPW01000286.1 GCA_004298605.1 Gallionella sp. | reverse complement strand
GCCGTTACAGGAACCCGCCCCCGAAACCGCGCCGGTCACGCGCACGCTGTTCGGCAGCGCCAGCCGCAAATCGCGCGTGATGCGGCGCAGCGCGGTATCGGCGGTGTCGGTCATGTCGGCGCGGCGCGCGACGTCAAAATATTGCTGCACCGGCGCCTTGATGAACACCGCCACCATGCTGCCGATGATGCCGGTAATCACGATCACCATGACCATTTCGACCAGGGTGAAACCGCTTTCAGGGGACAGAGGACAGAAGACAGAAGACAGAGGTTTTGTCGCGGCTCTGCCGCGCAATCTTCCAGAACATGCCGCACAGCGGCATACAACCGTCTGTCTTCTGTCTTCTGTCCTCCGCCCCCCGATCACGGCAACGTCCTCGGCGCATGGCGCGTGCGCATCCCGTCGACGACAACCGGCACACCGTCCGGCCCGGTGACCGACACAATAATCAGCAACGAGTCGGCGGCGGCAATCCCGCCCAGCGCCTGCGCGACAACCGTCACGATGGCGGAGTAACCGTCCAGCGCGGCGGAAATGGGTGTACCGCTAATGTCCACGATGCCGCCGGTTCCGGCATTCATCGCGAACCCGTTGTAGTCGTTGACGTTATCGAACGGCGCGGTAGCAGAATAGCGGGTTTCACCGGCTTCCGCCCCCATGCCCTCGGCTCCTACAACCGGCGCTACCGTGCCGCAATCGGAGGGCAGGTAGGCGGATGCCGCCATGCCGTCATCGGGGTCGCAGATGGTGAACGGCATCAGTTCCACTTCCTCCAGCAACGATTCGGCAATCGCCAGAGCCTGTTTGCGGACCAGCGGGTCGGCGCTGCCCCGGGTCGCCGTGTTCATCACCAGCAGGATGGCCGCCAGCGCGACGCTGACAATGACGATGAACATGACCAGCTCGACCAGGCTGACGCCGCGCTGACGGTTACTGGTGTACATAGCCCGTCTCGGCCTCGACAATAATTGCGCCGGTCGCGCCGTTCACGGCAATTGTCTGGCCCACGCTGGGCTTGCCCAATGCGTCGAAGCTGAAATTCGCGGGGGCGGCGGCAAAGGTAATTCCGGAGGGCGCATTGATCACATAACTCGCACCGCCCGAGAGGGAAGGAAGATCGGTTCCGGGCGCGCAGGCAGCCGTGACGTCCGTAGTCAGGACAATACTGCCGCTGGTGGGAAACGCCACGCAGGCAAAACGGCGCTGCGCGATGGCAATTTTTTGCGCGTAACGCAACGAGGCCTGCACCTGGTCGGCAAAGCCGCGCGATTGGAAAAGGGTGTTGTCAAAAAAACGCGGCGCGGCCACGGTGGCGATGATCCCGACGATGACCAGCACCATGACCAATTCGACCAGCGTGAAGCCGCGCCGATTGTCGCCGGCGCGCGAACCGGGCGGCCATGCCCGCGCGCCTGCCCCGAAGAATTTATCGTTCTCCTGTCCGGTTGCTCCGATCTGGTTCTCGGTCAAACGCATGGCATATAGCGCTATCGGTGGGCCATCAACGAAAACAGGGGGCATGAGCCCCCCGTTCAATTATTCCGGCAGCATGGGCGCAGGCTCCCACTTTACATATTGCTATATGCCGGTAGCGTTAGCCACAAAAGTTTTGGTAAGCCCACTGCCCCCGTCGCCATACACAAAGGTGCAAGTTACGCCAGCCGTAGTCAGAGCCGTATCCACCGCAAGGTACAGCGTATTCTGAACTGTCGGAGAGGGAACGACGCCTACGGTAAAAGCGACAGTCGGGTTCATCAGCGGGCCAATATCAGAGCATTTTTTTGTTGCCGCACTTAAAACAACACACTTGCCGGCCACGGCCAGATTGCTGGTCAATGCGCACCCGCCAGCGTTGATGACGTTCGCGGTGCTCAAAGCCCCGGCCATCGCATTGGCGGCGGCCGCGTTCGCATCGGATCTCAAATCGACAAACTTCGGCAACGCGGTTGCCGCCAGAATACCCAGGATCACGATTACCATGATCAGCTCAATCAATGTAAAACCAGACTGCCGTTGTTTCATTTTTACTCTCCTGAAGTTTGGAAGCCTGTCCTGGGCCTCGTCGAAGGGTCTCATGCCCCATTAGCGCCAACCCAACCCAGTGGACTCGCCGGAAGCAGGCAGTTTTTTACAAGTCGAACGCACTATAAACGAAGCCCCGTAAGGCGGCAAGGTTTTCGTCAGAACCACATATAGGGCTCGACCGGCTCGAACAGCACACCGGTCAGCTCCGGAGATGCGTTTTGCAACGAGGGCGCGCGCGGGGCCTCGTAGCTCATTGCGACGTGGAAACGTATCCATTTCTCGCCGTCCTTGCCCGGCTTGAAGTGGCCGGCGTTGCGCGGGACATAAAGCAGTTCGCGCGATTTGAGGTCGAACACCCAGTTGCCGGAATCCACGGCCAGCGGGGTGGGCGCGTAAAACTCACCGGCATAATTATGCGGCGGTTTTTGCAGCCAGTTCATCGGGTTGTCCCTGACCAAGGCGGCCGCGTCGGATGGATTGCCGCGCACCAGTATCCGCCCGTATTGCATGGTCAGCGCGCTTTGCACCGCACCCGCCACTTCCTCCATGGCAACTTTCTCGGCCTGTTCCTGGTAGTACAGCGCGCGATTGAGAAACAGGCCCATCACCACCACGACGATGATGATGACCACGACCAGTTCGATGAGGGTGAAGCCGCGATCGGAGGGCGGAAGTTTTGTCGCGGCTGTGCCGCGCATTCCTGCAATGCGTGCCGCTGCGCGGCACGCAAGCATCTGTCTTCCGTCTTCTGTCTTCTGCCCTCTGATGCCCATCAATGCATTGCCGCTTTGCCGAGATCCCACATCGGCAGGAATACGCCGAGCGCAAGGATCAATACCAGGATGCCGAGCGCCACGATCAGGATCGGTTCGATCTGCGAGCTGAGGGTCTTCACCTCGTATTCGACCTCGCGCTCGTACATTTCCGCGATCTCGAACATCAAGCCGTCCATGTCGCCGGTTTCTTCGCCGACAGCGATCATTTGCAGCACCACCGGGTTGAACACGCCCGCGGCGACCGCGGTGCGCAGGATGCTCTCGCCGCGCTCCACGCCGTCGCGCATTTGCTCGATGCGGCTGCGCATGAATTCATTGTCGACCACCATGCCGATGACGCTGAAGCCCTGCAAGATCGGCATGCCGCTCTTGAAGGACAGCGCCAGGCCGCGCGCGAAACGCGCCAGGGTGGATTTGAGGATGATCTTTCCGGCGACCGGCAGCTTGAGTTTGTACCTGTCCCACTTGTAGCGGCCCTGCGGGGTATGGGTGTAGGAGCGGAAACCCAGCACCGCGCCGACCGCCATCGCCAGCATCAGCGTCCAGTAATCCACCATGAAGCCGGAGAAGCCGATCAGTATTTTGGTGATGACCGGCAATTCGGCATGAAACCCCGCATACACTTTGGCGAAAGCGGGGATCACGAACAGGTTGATAATCACGACGGCGATCACCATCGCCAATATCACAAAGCCGGGGTAGCGCATGGCGGCTTTGATGCGCTCGCGCATTTCGCGCTCGAATTCCAGGTGTTCGTACAGGCGCATGAACGTTACGTCCAGCATTCCGGTCATTTCGCCCACCTGCACCATGCTGACGTAGAACGGCGAGAAAATCCCGGGATGGCGGCGCAGCGCGGCGCTGAGTTCGCGCCCGCTGTCCAGGCTCTCGCGCAGATCCCGGATCATCGCCGCGAAGGCCGGGTTCTGCGTGGATTCCTGCAAGCCCGCCAGGGCGCGCATGATGGGCACGCCGGCTTTGAGCAGCGTGTGCATCTGGCGGCTGAACAACATCAGATCCATCGGGCTGACAGGCTTTTCGGTGAGCAGCCGCTTGAGCCGGCCCGATTGGCCCGCCGCGCCGCCGCCCACGCCGTTAAACGGCCTGATCTCGGTAGGCGTAATGCCGGTTTTCGCCAGTTGGTCCGCGATGAGGCCAGATCGGAAGAGC
>SCPW01000037.1 GCA_004298605.1 Gallionella sp. | reverse complement strand
CATGAGGCCATCTTGCAGGATTATCCTGATCTGGCCGGTTGCCAGATTTATGCCTGCGGTTCGCCTTTGATGATTGAGGCGGGTCGCGCGCCATTCATGGCCAAGGGATTGCCGGAAGACCAGTATTTTTCTGATGCATTTCTGCTGAACCCCCACAAGGCTCAGGTTGCGGAAGCGTCAGTATCATCCGAGGGAGCGACACATGGCTAAACCATCGCAATATATCGGCCAGGGATTGTTTTATGCCCTGTTTATGGGAGTGATCGGCTATTTTTCCACCTTTCCGGCATACACTCACTTGCCGCCTGACGAAACGTTGATTAAGCTGAGCTTCAGCCATGCGGGCCAGCACAAAGGGGCATGCCGCGAACGCACTCCGGAAGAGCTTGCCAAATTGCCGCCGCTACAGCGCAAAGTGACTACAGTGTGCCCGCGCGAGCGGGTTGACGTGGTAGTCGAGTTGGAAATGGATGGGAAACAGCTCTATCATGAAGTGTTGCGGCCAGCAGGGTTGGCGCACAGCAGTAATTCCAGTATTTACCGGCGCATTCAGGTGAAGGCGGGCACCCATACTCTGAAGGCGCGCCTGAAGGATCGTGATGGGGATGATTTCAACTATATGCGAGAGGAGACGGTCAATCTCGCGCCGGGACGCATCATGGTGATTGATTTCAAAGCTGCGACCGGCGGATTTATTTTCAAGAACAAGAATGCAATTTAAGGGTAGCGAATGGATTCGACATATCAGCAAACGGGCATCAAAGAAAGTATGGACGCCACCGGCGAAAGGGCACACGGATTTACATTTTCCATGCCATCGGATGCCAGCCGTAAACTGGCTTCCGGCTGGTTGTGGCTAGGTATTGCGTCGCTGGTAGGAGCCGGCATGTTCGCCATTTTATTGGTGCTGGCGCGCACCCCCTATGTTCAAGACATTTTTCCTTGGGTAGATTTTTTCCATACCGCGCTTGTGGTGCATGTGGATCTGTCGGTGCTGCTGTGGTTCATGGCATTCGCCGGCGTGTTGTGGAGCCTGAACTCGACATCCAGGTTCATCGGCATTGGCTGGCTGTCCCTGGTGCTGGCCGCAGTTGGAGCAGCCATGATCGTGCTGTCTCCTTTTGTTAATGCCGGCAAGCCGCTGATGAGCAATTATGTGCCGGTAATACAAAGCACCTTCTTTTTTTCCGGGCTGATTATCTTTGCGGTTGGCGTAGCCGTGTTGGTGCTGCGCAGCCTGATAACGGTGCCATCGACCGATTCGTGGAAGGGTGGAGAAGGTTCGATACGCTTGGGGTTTTATGGTGCTTCCATTTCTACCGTATTTGCACTGATCGCTTTCGGATGGTCTTATGTGATTATTCCGGACGTTTTCGAAAGCACCCAATACTATGATCTGCTATTTTGGGGCGGTGGACATGTGCTGCAATTCACCTACATGCTGTTGATGCTGGCGGGCTGGTTGTGGCTGGGCGGCGCCTGCGGCGCCAAAAACCCGCTGACCCCACGGGTGGCATCGTTTTTCCTGCTGTTGGGTGTGCTGCCGGTATTGTTCGTCCCGGTCATTTACCTGTCCTTTGTCGGTTCGACGGGTGATTATGTGGATCAGTTTACCCAGTTGATGAAGGTTGGAGGCGCATTTTCGCCTGTGCCGCTCGGCTTGGCGGTTCTCTATGGGCTCATGGCTGGCGAGCGCATACCGGCAACCAAGCCCCGGCGCGCGGCACTGATTTCGTCAATCCTCCTGTTCGCCCTTGGTGGCGGAATAAGCCTGATGATCGGTGACAGCAACACGATCATTACTGCGCACTATCATGGAACCGGAGGCGCAATCAGCCTGGCATTCATGGGGCTGACCTTGCACCTGCTGCCACGCCTCGGCTATCGCGAACCGGATCTGAAATGGGCTTCGCTGATGCCTTACGTATATGGCACAGGGCAGTTGTTGCATATTGTCGGATTGCTGTGGTCGGGCGGCTACGGTGTGCAGCGCAAGGTCGCGGGAGCCGCACAGGGGCTGCATGGCTTCGCGCAGACCGCGGGTATGGGATTGATGGGCTTGGGCGGGCTGATAGCCGTTGTTGGCGGGATAATGTTCCTGGTTGTGGTTTTCAAAGCCATGCTGCGGGCAAAGTAAGCGCGCTTTTATTGTAGGGGCGCGATTCATCGCGCCCTTTAATAGACATGGGCGCGATGAATCGCGCCCCTACAATGTTCACAAAGGTAATTTTGCCGTTTACTCGGAGAACAGCAATAGATACTTGATAAGATTGAACGAAATAAATGCCAGCACCAGAATGATCGAAAAGAAAACGAGGCTGCGGGCGCCGCGGTTGAAACGTTCGCCGCGCGAATGTTCCAGACGATCAAGCAACCAGTCGGCCGTGAAGTAAAGCCCGGCAGCGATAAGTGTGTAGTAGACAACTTCCAAGTTTATTCCCCATTAATGTTTGAGCGCATCCATTATATTATGCCGTCAGGCTTTGAGCAGCGTGATTTCCCAGTTATTTCGAATGTAATTCAGTTGTTCTTGATGCAGGGGCTTTAGAGGCGCACTTCAAATTGACAACTTCCAATTCCACCGATTCCCTTGCGCGCAGGATGCTGCTTCGATTTGAAGGCCTCTTGAACAAGATTTTCGGCAATGACCTCAACCCTTTTTATTATCTGGGCGCGCTGGGGTTCTATTTCTTCTGGATCATGGTTATTAGCGGTGCATACACTTATGCCTTCTATGAAACTGGCAAGGAAGTCTCCTACGCTTCGGTAGAATATCTCACCCACGAGCAATGGTATTTTGGCGGCATCATGCGCAGCCTGCACCGCTACGCTGCCGATGCGCTGGTGCTGGTGATGCTGCTGCATTTGTTGCGCGAATTCATCCTCGGGCGCTATCGCGGAGCGCGCTGGTTTGCCTGGGTTACCGGTGTGCTGCTGATATGGCTGATAATAACCTCCGGCATCAACGGTTACTGGATGGTGTGGGACACGCTGGCACAATATTCCGCTGTGGCTACGCTGGAGTGGTTCGACTGGTTGCCGATATTCGATGAGCCGATGTCGCGCAACTTTGTTTCAAACGATGCGCTCAATGACCGGTTCTTTTCGCTGATCTCGTTTGCTCATGCGACCTTCCCGCTATTTGTTCTGTTCTTTCTCTGGATACATATCCTGCACATCAGCTACCCGGTGGTTAATCCCAAGCGTGCGCTCGCTCTCGGGATGCTGCTGGCATTGCTGGTTCTGGCATTGGCAGTGCCGGCACTGAGCCAGGGTCAGGCAGACCTGGGGATTGAACCACGCAACATCGGGATAGACTGGTTTTACCTGTTTATTTACCCGCTGCTGGACATCGGGTCGGCAGGGCAGGTATGGGCGCTGGTAGTTGTGCTCAGCCTGGTAATCGGCGCGCTGCCGTGGCTGCCAACCAGGTTTAAACAGATACCGGTTGCCGAAGTAAGCCTCAAGGATTGTAGCGGATGCACGCGCTGCGTCGCCGATTGCCCCTATGAAGCCGTGGTGATGAGGCCGCGCAGCGATGGCATGCACTTTCTGGAAGAGGCGGTGGTCGTGCCGGACCGCTGCGTAAGCTGCGGCATTTGCGTCGGAGCATGCCCATCATCAACCCCCTTCAGGAGCGATGCCGGGTATGTGAGCGGAATCGAAATGCCATCTTTGCCGATGTCCGGGCTTCGCACCGAAATGATGAATGGCGTGGCAAAACTTGAGGGCGATGTGCGGGTCATGGTTTTCGGCTGCGATAACGCGGCGGATATAGGGAAATTGCGCGGCAAAGGGGTGGCCGTATTGAGCCTGCCCTGTACCGCCATGCTGCCGCCTTCCTTCATTGAGTATGTGCTGCACGAGCATCATGTTGATGGCGTATTCATCACGGGCTGCCGCGAGAACGATTGTTATCACCGCATGGGTGGGCTGTGGACAGAACAACGTTTGGCTGCGACGAGGGAGCCACGCTTGCGCAGCCGCGCCGAGCGTGAACGTATCAGACAATTCTGGGCATCTTCCGCAGATTTTGAAGCGTTGTCCCTGGAGCTGGAGTCATTCCGCTCCAGCCTGGCCGAGAGCGGAGATGCATCAAAGCGGGTCGTCGATCGGGAATGAGCGATTGGTAAACAGCCTCCGCTTCGCCGTTACGTCACTTTTCTACCGACCAGGCTGGCAGGGAATACTTGACCATATAATCCACCGCTTCTTTTATTTCGGCATCGGTCAGCTTGTGGTTGTAGCCGCGGGCGGGCATGAGGCCTTTGTTGCCCTTGTACCCTTTTATCGCGCGCTCATACAGAATTTCGTTGCCGTTGGCGGCGCGTGGCGCCCATTCCTCCCTGTTGCCAAAACGGGGAGCCCCGTGTAATCCGGATTTATGGCATATGCTGCAGGTGCTTTTGTACGTTTTTGCACCGGGTACAGAGGCAGGGGCGGCAACTTCTTTCTTGCCGCATCCAGACAAGAGCGCAAGCGATGCGATCAGTAGCAGAATCTTTTTTGTCATGGCCGGTACCACAGGTTGACCGAGGAACTGGGCATTATTTTTTGATGGCGGAAAGTACGCGCGATTTCAAAAGTTCGGCCAGTTTGAGCGGCGTAACATCGGAAATGCTCTGGAACGGCAACTCCAGCGCATCCAGCGAATTCTTGACCAGCAGCCCCAGCTCGGTATCGCCCTCCACGACCAGCCTGCGGCTGAAGAACAGGGTGTCCGGGTCTTCGCGGCGCGTGGCGAGCATGACGAAATCGAATGTGCTGGCACTGATGGTCAGGTCGGGAGTCGCGGCGCGATGGCGCGCGATGAACCCTTTGGAAGTTACCGTGAAATAATATTTCATGCCGGCATCCGCCACCGAAATGCAATACAGTTTGCCTTGCAGTTGCTGGAGTGTTTCCTGGCTGAGCATGGGCTTCAGTATGAAATTCAGCGCTTGGGCGAATAAAACGGAATTCGGGTATTGCGGCAATAGCGACAACAGCGAGCCGACAGGTTTTGGAATTGAAATAGGTTTCATGGCATTTCCTGGGTATAAAAATCAAGCGCGGGTTTAATCTCGATGGGCAATATCAAACGGACGTCTAGTTTAGCGCACCTTTTTTTGGAAGAATACCTCAAACAGTGTCCGGAATCTCATTTCTGCCTGCTTGTCCAGATTTGCCCCATGCCAACAGCAACCTTGAACAACCCACACAATTCCCTGATAATGCGCGCCCTCTGCCGAGCAGTTATTCCCATATTTACTTCCGGGTGCGCCAAATGAAAAAAATGATCAACAAGAGCATGATGCCAATGAATTGCATTCCTTCTTGCAACGGTATTGCTTTGGCGCTGCTGTGCCCCCTGGTGATCGCGGGTTGCGGCGATGTGCTCAACCCCAAGCCGTTTGTGTTTGACATGACGCGTATTAACCAGGATGGCAGCGTGAATGACGGCAAGGACTATGCCAAGCAGCCATGGGCATGTGTGCAGGACAACCAGTCGGGTTTGGTATGGGAAGTCAAAAAATCCGGATCTGGTTTGCAGGATATCAATAACACTTACAGTTGGTACGACACGGACCAAAATAGCAACGGCGGTTTTGCGGGAAAAGCCAACGGCGGGGTATGCACCGGCAGCGATTGCGATACCGAAGCCTATGCCAAAGCGATCAATGCAATAAAAGTTTGCGGTTTCACCGATTGGCATCTGCCAAGCCGTTACGAATTGAACACCATAGTGGATACCAGTATTTTCTTCCCTGGACCCACACTGCCAAAAGCCTATTTCCCGGAGTTGTTGGCCGGAAAATACTGGACTGATACAACCTTCAAAACCCGCCGCGCCGGTGCCTGGGCATGGCGCTTCGACTACGGTAACGATTACGTCGTTGAGAAAAGTGAAGCGCTTAACATAAGGCTGGTTCACGCCAACCCGAAAAAACCTGCCGAGAAGATGGCAAAGTAGGGGCGCAATTTATCGCGCCCCTACCGGGTTGTGGCTTTTGAAATAGTGTTGAAGCTATATGGGCGCGGCGTTGGACGCAGCTCGGATTTTGCAGTTCAACATGGTCAGCAACAGCACGAGAATCGCCGCACCGCCATTGTGCGCCACTGCCAGCGCCAGCGGAAAATTCAGGAAAACGGTCAGGGCGCCGGTGGCGAATTGCAGCGCAATCATAATCAGCAGCCAGCGCGCGGTCTTGCGCAAACCGTCAATTTTGAGCGCCCTGAGCGCTATCCAGGCGACAAATATAATCACGGCAAAGGCAAAGGCGCGATGCGCCCAGTGGATCGCGATCAACGCCGGCAAAAGCAGATATTCGCCTTTGGCGGTCATGCCCAAATCGCGCCATAGCGTGAAACCGTTTGCAAAATCCATTTGCGGTAACAGCGTGCCGTGGCACAACGGGAAATCCGTGCAAGCCAGCGCCGCATAATTGCTGCTGACCCAACCGCCGAGCGCGATTTGAATTGCCAGCAGCATAATGGCCAGCGCCGCCGGTACGCGTAGCGCGGAAGCCAGTTGCGGCACAGGCGGATGGTCGCTTTGGCGCGCGCCAAACCATGTCAGAAGCGCCAGCAATGCCATGCCCAGCAGCAGATGAATAGTCACGATAATCGGCTGCAATTTCAGGGTGACAGTCCATGCACCGAAGGCGCCTTGCAGGCAAACAAACCCAAATAATACTGTCGGAAACACCGGCAAAAATTTCATTTCCCTGCGGCCCGATTTCAGCCACCTGCGCCACGCGATCACCATCATCGCGACGATCAGCACGCCGATGCCCATGGCAAAGTAGCGATGGATCATTTCGATCCACGCCTTCATGACCGTCACAGGGCCGGTCGGCATCGCGGTTTCGGCGGCGCGGATGTCCGCATGTGCCTGAAATGGGTTGGCCTGCCCATAACAGCCGGGCCAATCCGGGCAGCCGAGGCCGGAGTCGGTCAGCCGCGTGAATGCGCCGAACATAATCAGGTCGAATGTAAGGAATAGCGTAACCCATACCAGCTTGCGGTATTTGTCGGTGTCGCTCGATACCCAGACGATGGTCAGCGGCAACAGCGCCGCCAGCATACCCATGACGGCAAGCTGGATCAGCATGATGTGTACCCCGAATCCGGGAGAGTCCCAGTTTTAGCAGCCATTGCGCTTTCTTTCAATCAAGTGAGGATAACCGCAGCAGGTTTGGAGTGGAGCCAATTGCGGTCGCGGCAAACAAATTCATCCAAGCCGGAACGCAACTGGAATCGCGGCGGCACTTTACGCAACGCACCTGATGGAGTCAAGAACGGAATGCCGGGGGTTAAAGGGGGTTCAGCAACCTGCCAGCGCACAGTAGCACCCTAAATTAACCCCTCCAAACCTCTCCTTATCAGGGGATGCTTAAAGGCCTCCCACCTGACAAGAGGGCTGAAGGGGTTGGTTTGCGAGGATTTAAGTGTTACATGACACCGGCGGCAAAAAGGAGCGGGTGAAACCGGGCGGTTATTGAAAAGTAATTTGCATGAAATTGCAACACAATGATTAAAAAGGAATAAATCTTTTTAAATTGCCCTAAAGTTTTGCTGGATGCTGCCGATAATCAAAACCAAGAGCGTTGGTTTGACCCCCTTGCAAGCCGGCGTTCTGCTCTACCCCTCCGCCTACCTCCTCAAGGCGGAGGGGTTCTTCTTGTAAGAAAAATTCCTACAAAACCTGTCTCCTGGTTCTTACAAAAAAAACGGCACGCTTCCGATTTTTTCTTCCCGCCATGTCAGCAATAATGCAACCGTCGTGATTCGTATGGATACGGGTTGCGACAGATGTAATTGTTGAATGACGCAGTTGATTCCAGGTTATCCGTTCTTCACTGGCTTACAAGGGGGCTATATGAACACCATGCAATTGCAAGAAGGCATACGCGACATTAATCTGACTTATCTGATGCTGGCGCAGCAGATGATCAAGGAAGACAAACCCGCCGCAATTTTCCGTTTGGGGCTCAGCCAGGATCTGGTGGACGTGATCGGCAACCTTACCCCGCCGCAAGTCATCAAGATGGCGGCGTCCAACATGCTGCTGTGCCGTTTCCGCTTCGACGAAAACCTGCTGCTCAACATGGTGACCGATTACAGCAAGGACCGCATGATGTCCCAGGCGCATGCGGCGATCCTGATGTCGGCGCAACCCGTCGAAGAGCTGGCATAGAAAGGCGGTTGCCATGGCTACCAAAACCATAGTGGGCGAGGCCCTGCAGGTCAGGATTGCGATTGACCTGATTGAAATGGGCGCGCGCTTGCAGTTGTTGCAGGAAGAAACATCGCTGAGCCGCGAGCGCCTGCTCAGGCTATACAAAGAGGTCAAGGGCGAATCGCCTTCCAAGGGGATGCTGCCTTATTCGACCGATTGGTTCATGAGTTGGCAGCCGAATATCCACTCGTCGCTGTTCATGGATATTTACCGGTTCCTGGTCAAAAACGCCGGAATTAATGGTGTGCATGCGCTGATTACCGCTTACCGCCTCTATCTCGACCAGGTGCGGGGCATCGAAGACGCCGAGCCCGTGCTGAGTATCACCCGCGCGTGGTTCATGATCCGCTTCTTCAATGCGGGGATGCTGCAGCTCGTTCCCTGCAAGGAATGCGGCGGGCATTTTGTGGCTCACGCGGATGACCTGCACAATAACTACATGTGCGGTATCTGCCATCCTCCCGCACGTGCCGGCAAAACCAAAGCTGCCAGGCAGATCACAGTTGCGGTCGAACAAGCTGCCTGACTGGAAGCCGGAGCCTGCCCGCCACAAGCGGGGATAGGTATTTTTTTCAGCAGCCTCCCCCTAAAGTTTCCCAGGAAAGTGCCGATTAAGCCAGTTCGTGTTCCGGCAAGTGGCTCCCGAGCTTGTCGGAAAGCCCGATGCGGGCAGCTTAAAATAAACAAAGCGTTTCCCTGAATACTATCCGCAGCCCGGATTTGCTCTAGAATACGTCCGCAACGCTTCGTCGGCCTCAACGCGGAGCGCGTGAGGGCGATGCCGGGTTGTCCCCGGAACCATATGGCTTCCTTAGAAAAACAGAAAGCATAGGCATGTTAGTAATCATCGGTTATGTGGCGGTATGTTTGTCGGTATTCGGCGGTTTTGTGCTGGCGGGCGGCCATTTGGCGGCATTGTTCCAGCCGGTCGAGCTGCTGATGATCGGCGGCGCCGCGCTCGGCGCGTTCCTGGTCGGCAATACCGGCAAGGTTATCAAGGCGACACTCAAAGATTTGCCGACGGTGCTGAAAGGGCCAAAATACGGCAAGGACACATACATGGAGCTGATGGCCTTGCTGTACGAATTGCTCGGCAAAGTGCGCAAGGAAGGCTTGATGTCCATCGAGGGTGACGTGGAAAGGCCGGGGGAAAGCCCGATTTTCGCCAAGTACCCCAAAATTGCATCGGATCATCACGTGATCGAATTCATGACCGACTATTTGCGCATCATGGTCAGCGGCAACCTGAATGCCATGGAAATCGAAAACCTGATGGATGTGGAAATTGAAACGCATCATCACGAGGCGATGGTGCCTTCCCACGTGATTGCCAAACTGGGCGACGGGATGCCGGCGTTCGGTATCGTCGCGGCGGTGATGGGCGTGGTGCATACCATGGAATCGGTCGGTATCCCGCCCGCCGAACTGGGGATGTTGATCGCCCACGCGCTGGTGGGCACTTTCCTGGGTATTTTGCTCGCCTATGGTTTTGTCGGCCCGCTGGCAACGCTGCTGGAACAAAAAGCCGAAGAAGGCACCAAGATATTCCAGACCATTAAGGTAACGCTGCTGGCCAACCTTAACGGTTATGCGCCGGCGATGGCGGTCGAATTTGGCCGCAAGGTGCTCAATTCCACCGAGCGCCCCGGTTTTCTCGAACTGGAAGAACATGTCAAGACAAAACGCTAAAGGTGGGGAGTGGGGAGTGGTGAGTGGTGAGTGGGATTTCGTTTTCCATCCTGCGTTTTCCGCTTGTTCCCCATCCACTGCTTCCTGAACATGTCCGAAGACAGCAACAAAAAACCCATTGTCGTAAAGCGCATCAAGAAGGTGGTGGGCGGCGCCCACGGCGGCGCGTGGAAGATCGCTTACGCCGATTTCGTCACGGCGATGATGGCGTTTTTCCTGTTGATGTGGCTGCTGGGATCGACGACATCGGGAGATTTGAAAGGCATATCGGAATACTTCAAAACACCGCTCAAAGTAGCGCTCAGGGGCGGTTCCGGCAGCGGCGACAGTTCCAGTGTCATCAAAGGTGGCGGGGAGGATCTGACCAGGAGCTCGGGGCAGGTCAGGAAAGGCGATTTGCCCGCGGATGATAAAGTCATCAACCTCAAGGCCGCGCAGCAGGAATTTTTGCGTATCGAGCGCGAAAAAATCAAAGAGTTGAAAACCAATATCGAGCAGGTGATCGAAAACAACCCCAATCTGCATAAATTCAAAAACCAGATACTGCTCGACCTCACCAGCGAAGGTCTGCGCATCCAGATCGTCGATGAACAAAACCGCCCGATGTTCCAGATCGGTCGCGCCGAGCTTGAACCCTACACCAAAGAAATCCTGCATGAAATCGGCAAGACGCTGAACGAAGTGCCCAACAAAATAAGCCTGTCCGGGCATACCGACGCGGCCGTTTACAGCGGCGGCAGCAAGGGGTACAGCAACTGGGAATTGTCCGCCGACCGGGCCAATGCCTCGCGCCGCGAATTGATCGCAGGCGGCATGGCGGAAGATAAAATCGTCCGCGTGGTGGGCCTGTCTTCTGCGGTGCTGTACAAAAAGGAGGAGCCGTTAAGCCCCATCAACCGGCGCATCAGCATGATCGTCATGAATAAAAAAGCGGAAGAAGCGGCGCAGCATGACGGCGGCAAGGTTGGCGAGGATGCCGAAACGGATAACGGAGAACCCGCTGAACCCATCAAACAGGACGTGGAGGCGGCGTCCGGCTCTCCCCCTGCGGGCGTTCCGGCAGCACCTTAGTCTTACTGTGTCACAAAACGCTGAAGGGCGCATTGCGGCGTTAAAATCGGGCTCAAAATGCTCATTTACTATATGTAAACTCCGCTTTTTGCGAGTTGGGCGACAATGGCATCGCCCATCCCTGCCTGACCCACTTCACCCGATTTTGCCTTGCACTGCATCCCTTGATCGCTTTGTGACACAGTAAGATTAGAGAGTGGAAATTCTTGAAATACCATTAATCACACCTCAGGTATTTACCACCACTCCTCAATCCTCTCCCGCAAAGCCATCGCGCCCCTTTTCCGCGCTTTGTTATCGACTAAAAATCAGTAATCGTATGGTGGGCGCAGTTCACCAAAGCGCCCACCCTACAGAAGCCGGTGGGAATCAGAGGTAATCGAACAGGGAAAGGCCGGCAATCTTTGAAAAAGTCTGCTGCGCGGCCTGCAAATTGGCTTGCTGCTGCACCAGGTCGCTCAATGCCTGGTTGTAATCGACATCCTGCAACTGCGACAAACTCTGCTTGTATTGCAAACCCAGATCGTCACCCGTCGCCTGCAGCGCATCGACTTCATTGAGGCGCACGCCCAGTGTGGACCGGTTGGAGAGAATATTATTCAGCGCGTTGTCCATGTTGTTGAGGCCGCGGTTCAGGCTGTTGGTCAACCGCGTCATGCCGCCTGCGGCGCTGCTTGCCAGGGGGGTGTTCAATGCGGCGATCAAATCGGAAACTGTCTTGAACACGCTTTCGTTGGAACTGGGCAACACGGTGAACGTGTCGCCGTTGGCGGGCGCGCCCTGAATGTCGAACTGCATCCCGTCGAAGCTGATGGATTGCCCGCTCACATAGGGGTTACCGGCGGAGAGGAGCGTGGAGGTTGTCGTGTTTGTCACGCTGTAGGTCGTCACTCCGGCCGCCACGCTGAAAGCCACGCTGTAGCTGTTCCCCGTCAGCAGCGCGGGGTTAGCCACCGACCCCGCGCTGACGATGCCGGTGCCGGTATTCGTGGCGGTCGCCTGCGTGATGAATGTGCCGTTGCCGTTTTTCACGCGCATGAAAACATCCGCGCCGGAATTGCTGGCAGACATTTGCCGCGATGCGCTGACTTGCACCAGGCGCTGGCCGTCGTCGCCGAAATAACCCATCCCGGCGGGCGTATCCACAAAAGGCTGCGTCCTGGACTGGAACCCGGCAAACAGATAGTTTCCCGCACCGTCGGTGCTGTTTGCCAGGCTTGTCAGCTCCTGTAACCTGCCGCCCAACTCTGTCGCAATGGCGCGGCGGTCGGCATCGTTGAGCGCGCCATTGCCCGCATTGACCGCCACCGTGCTCACGTCCTGGATCAAAGCCGTCACACTTTGCAGTACGGTTTCGGCCAGCGACAGGTTATGCCGCGCCGCATCCCGGTTTGAGGCGTATTGGGTGTTCATCGCATCCGATTGGCTGATATCCAGAGCCCTTGCCGCGGCGACAGGGTCATCCGACGCGGTCAAAATCCTGCGCCCGCTGGAAACCTGCTGCTGTGTTTGCATCATGCGTGCCTGCTGCTGGTTCAGCGCGGCGACACTGCTGTCGAATAAAGTGCTGGAGCTCACACGCATGGCATCTACCCTCCTATTTCCATCAAGGCGTCGAACATGGTGCCGGCGATTTGCATTGCCTTGGCGGCGGCCTGGTAGGCGCGCTGGTAGCGCAGCAGGTTTGCCGCTTCTTCGTCCAGGTTCACGCCGGAAACGGCCTGCTGCGATGCGACGGTCTGGGCCACCATATTGGATTGCGCCCGGCTGGTCACATCCAGCTCGTGGGTTTTGGCGCCAACCTCGCCGACCAGTTGGCCATATGCGCCCTGCAGGCTGGCCGTGCCGTTATCCATCAGGTTCTGGGTTTGCAGGCCCGCCATCAGCAAGGCATTGCGGTTGTCGCCGGTCGCGTTGGTGTTTTTTACGATGCTGAACGTATCTCCGGCAACCGGCGCCCCGGTAATCTGCGCCGTCCAGCCGTTAAAAGACAGGGTCGCGCCCGCGGCCGGGTTATACACCGTGCCCGGCAGCCCCACCAGCGTTGTCGACGCGGTGTTGTCGACAACGGTGTAGTGGGTCGCATCGACGAATGTGACCGTTACGCTGTTCTGGAGGTTGGCATTCGGGGGAGGGGGCGAGTTCACCGTCCCGGCGCTGATCAGGCCGCTTCCGCTGTTGGTCAGTGTCGCCGCCGTGCGCATCGGCGCGGCCGCGGCAATCTTGTTGGGGTCGTTGATCGCCACGCTGATGTCGCGCGCACCGTTCGCGGTAGGGCGGATCAGGAAGGAATCGCCCGCCGCCGCCGCGCCGGATGTCAGGCTGACGGTAAAACCATCCACCGTCTGCGGCAGCGCCGCGCCAAGGTTGGTCACGTTATTATCCGACAGGCGCACTATCGAGTAGCTCGCCCCATCGAACCGGAGCTGGTAGTCGCTGGTCGTCAGGGCCGACACGCTGGAAATGGCGGCCGAAATGACTGCCGTGCCGGTGTTGCCCGCATCCCCGACAACGTAGGGTGTGGCGGTATTGAAAACATTGCCGCCCAGCGCGCCTTTCAGATCCTGCCCCAGTTGGTTCTGCTGGTTGATGCTGGACGCCAGCCCCATCGCCACGCGCCCCAGCGCATTGCGCGCCGGCTCCAGGCTCTGGTCGCGGAAGGTGAGATAGGCGCCCAGGTTGCCGCCCTGCAAACTGCTTTGTTGCATGGAAATCGTAACGCTCCCGCTCTTGTAACCGATCTCGAGCTTGCTCGGGTCGCTTGCCGACTGGACGGTGCGCAACGCCATGGCCTGCTCGTTGATAACCAATGCCTGGCCGTTGCCGATGAATACCGTGGCCGTGCCGTCGGCCTGCACCTGTACGCTGACCTTGATTTCCTCGTTCAACTGGCTGATCACCTGGTCGCGCTGATCCATCAAATCGTTGGGCTGCTGCCCCTGTCCGGCGGCAATGGAGAGTTTGATATTGCTGTTCAGGGTGGCGATCTGCTGCGCGTAGGTATTGACCGAGTTGACACTGCTGGTGACCTGGCCGTTGAGCCCATCGGCTATATCGGTCAGGCGCTGGTTGATCGCCTGAAAACGGTTTGCGACGAACTGCGCATTGCCCAGCAGGGTCTGGCGGGCGGGAATCGATTCGGGGCTATTGGCGACCCCGTTCATCGCGCTGAAAAAATCCTGCATTGCCGGTGAAGCGCCGGCGGTCGGGTCGGCGACCAGATTGTCGATCTGCTTCATCGCGCTGTGGTAGGCGCTCAGATAATTGGCCTGGGCCTGCTCCTGCAACACCTGTGTGGTCAGGAACTGATCGTAAATTCTTTTTACGCTCGAAATATCGACTCCCTGCCCGATGAACCCGGCGCCGGTTTGCTGGCCCGCGCGCGAACTGGTCTGCACCTCCTGCCGGGTGAATGCGGGGGTGCTGGCATTGGCGATATTGTGCTGCGTGGTCGCCAGACCAAGCTGCGCCGCATTCATGCCGCTCAATGCCGAGGTAAATAAACTAGAGCTTCCCATGATTCATCCTTTACCCGCCCAGTGACGAGCCTGCTTACATTATCGGCATGCCCGGCAAATTCTTTAAGAAACCTGCAAACGGGCTGCCAACCGGCTAAGGAGCCGAGAAATAATAATTTGAACATTCTGGCCGCGCTGGCGGGCGCGCTGCCGCGTTGCCGGTCGCTTGCAGGGAATGGCCATGCGGCACGCCCGGCGTCTTGCAGCGCATCCCGCCAGCACACCCATAATTGTCCAAGTTATTATTTCTCGGCTCCTAAAGCAGGCCGCCGGTTATCTCCATCACCCGCGCCAGCTTGCCGGCATATTTCGGGTCGGTCGCATAGCCCGCTTTCTGGATGGCCTGCGCCATGCCGGCCACATCGCCGCCCCGCTGCAACACATCCGCGTAGCGCGAATTTTTGCCGATCATCTGTGCATAATCCTGAAAGGCCTCGGCATATGACGAATACGCGCGGAATTTTTCGACCTGCTTGTATGCCGCGCCATTTTTATATTCGGTGGTTATCGCTTCCGCCACTTTGCCGTTCCAGCCCGAGCCCGCCTTCATGCCGAACAGGTTATAGCTGTTGCTGCCGTCGGCCATGCGGATTTCGCGCTTACCCCAACCGCTTTCCAGTGCGGCCTGCCCCAGCATCAGTTGTGGCGGCACACCGCTTGCCTGGCTGGCCCGCATGGCGTGCGGCAGCATTTGATTCACAAAATTCTGTTGGACGGTTCCGTTATACGCGGACGGCAAAACATTAACTGAAGCTTGGGGGCTAAGTGCTGGACGCCGGGAGGGCAACTCACCACTTACCGCTCCCGGTTTCCCACTTTCCATTTTTCCCATACTACTGCCCATACTACTGCCCATACTGCCGCCCAGTTGTCTGACCATGATGTCGGCCAGGCCCACGCCACGGCTGGCCAGACCCTGCGCCAGTTGCTGGTCCAGCATGCCGGTGAACATCCTGGTCTGCTCGTTATCGAACATGCCGTCTTGCGGGGTGGCTTCGCGCATACTTTTCAGCATCATGTCGAGAAATATCGACTCGAACTGCTGCGCCGCCGCCTTGAGCGCCTGTTCCGGCGACTGTTTGGCCTGGGCGCGCAACTGCTCCAGCCCCCGCGTATCGAGCGCCAGCTTTGCGGGAATATTCGCGCTGTCGGCTATCATATGATTTCCAGTTCGGCGCGCAGCGCGCCGGATGATTTCATCGCCTGTAAAATCGCCAGCAAATCCTGCGGGGTCGCGCCGATCGAATTCAACGCCTTGACCACTTCGCTCAGCGACGCGCCCTTCTGGAGTTGCACCAGGCCGCCCTGATCCGCCTTGATATCTATCGCGGTTTTGTCGGTCTGCACGGTTTTCCCCCGGGAAAGCGGATTGGGCTGGCTCACCGAGCTCTCGACGCCGATCACCACCGTCAGGTTGCCGTGCGCCACGGCGCATGTATCCAAGGTCACCGCCTGGTTCATCACCACCGAGCCGGTGCGCGCATTGACGATCACCTTGGCGATTCCCTGCGCCGGATTGACTTCCAGGTTCTCGATTTTGGATATGAACGCCACGCGCTCGCCGCCTGCCGGCGCGCGCACCTGTATCACCCGCCCGTCCAGCGCCGAAGCCAGGCCAGGCGCGACCTGCCCGTTGACGGCCTCGACTATCCGCGCGGCGGTGGTGAAGTCCGTCGCGTTCAATTCCAGATGAATGAATTCGCCCTGCCCCAGCAGCGTCGGCACGGCGCGCTCCACAGTCGCGCCGGAGGGCAGGCGGCCAACGCTCAAGTGATTCACCTGCACCGAAGCCCCGCCCGAGGAAGCGCCCACCCCGCCGACCAGCACGTTGCCCTGCGCCATCGCGTACACTTGGCCGTCCGCGCCCTTCAGCGGCGTCATCAGCAACGTCCCGCCGCGCAGGCTCTTGGCGTTGCCGATCGAAGAAGCGGTCACGTCTATGGTCTGCCCCGGCTTGGAAAACGGCGGCAGCGTGGCGGTCACCATCACCGCCGCGACATTCTTGAGTTGCAGGCTGGTGCCTTGCGGCAGGTTCACGCCCATCTGCGACAGCATACTGATGATGCTTTGCACCGTGAACGGCGTTTGCGTGGTCTGGTCGCCGCTGCCGTCGAGCCCGACCACGATGCCGTAGCCGATCAACTGGTTATCGCGCACCCCCTGGATGCTCGCCATGTCCTTGATGCGGTCGGCGTATGCCGCGAACGGCGCCAGCGCCAGCACCAGCATCAACAGCCGGGCGGCTCGCAGTTTCATCGAAAAAAATCGTCTCATCGCCCTGCTCCTCAGAACGGCAACACCGACAGGAAGAACCGCCCCAGGAACCCCAGTGACCGCGCGTCGTTTATCACCTCGTTCATCGCACCGGCATTCTTGTATTCGATATGCGCATCGGCAACCTGGGTGGACTGCACGGCGTTCAGGTTGCTGATCGTGGTCGGGTTGACCACGCCGGAAAAGCGGATGAATTCGTCGCTCTGGTTCAACGCCACCTGCTTCTCGCCGCTGACCAGGAGGTTCCCGTTCGGCAGCACATCGATCACCGTGACGGCGATTGTTCCGGTCAAGTCTTCGCTCGCGCTTCCCGCAGCCTTGCTCGACGTTTCGTTGCTGGTTTCACCCACGGCGGAGCCCGTCAAGGAGAACAGCTTGTTGAGCAGTTTGGCGGCCGGCACGCCGACCACCGGTATGCCCCTGACGAGCGTGTCCGGTATGTTCGTGGTCATGGTCGGAATCTTTGCGTCGATGCTGTTCGAATAGCTGGAGCTGCCGCTGGATTTCCGGCTGCCGGTCATTTTTTCCGCGATGTTGATGGTCAGGATATCGCCGACATTGCGCGCGCGTTTGTCTTCGAACAATGGCCGCTCGTTGATTCCGGCATGAAAAATCGCCCCGTCCACCGGCACAACCGTTTTTTTCTCGACCGGTTTGGCGGTCATGGGCTGATGCACGCTGGTCGGCGGGTTGCCGGCGCAGCCGGCCAGCACGGCCAGAAAACCGGGCAACCAGAATTTAACCGCGCGCGCCATGGCCATCACCCCATCAAATCTGCGACAGGCGCTGCAACATCTGGTCCGAAGCCTGGATGGCTTTGGAATTGATCTCGTAGGCGCGCTGCGTCTGGATCATGTTCACCAGTTCCTCCACCACATTCACGTTCGAGGTTTCCACATAGCTTTGATTCAACAGGCCGCTGCCATTGGTGCCCGGCACATTGGTGCTCGGTGTGCCGGAGGAAGCGGTTTCCTGGTAAAAATTTTCGCCCTGGCTTTGCAGGCCCGCCGGATTTATAAAAGTCGCCAGTTGCAGGCTGCCCACCTGCACCGGCGCAATTACGCCGGGCTGTGTGACGCTGACCACCCCGTCGCGCCCGATCGACACGGTGATCGCGTCCGCCGGGATGGTAATGGCGGGCTGGATGGGAAAGCCGCTGGATGTCACCAACTGCCCCTGGCTATCGGTCTGGAACGACCCATCGCGGGTATAGGACGTCGAGCCGTCAGGCATCAGCACCTGGAAAAACCCCGCCCCCTGAATCGCCACATCGAGCTGGTTGCTGGTCAGTTGCAGATTGCCCTGGGTATGAATCCGCTCGGCGGCCACCGGGCGCACCCCGGTGCCGATCTGCAAGCCCGACGGGATCTGGGTCTGCTGCGACGACTGCGCGCCGGGCTGGCGCAGGGTCTGGTACAGCAGATCTTCGAACACCGCGCGCGAACGCTTGAAACCGCTGGTGCTGACGTTGGCCAGATTATTGGAAATGACGTCCATCTGGGTCTGCTGCGCATCCAGCCCGGTTTTTGAAATCCACAAGGAACGTATCATGATTTTTATCCTTTCAATTTGGGGAGCGGGGAGTGGGAAAACCGCACTTCCCACTTCCCATCTAGCCCGAAATATTCAATATCTGGCTGGCCTGCCGCGCGTTGTTATCCGCGGTCTGCAACATTTTCATCTGCATGTCGAATTTGCGCGCCAGCGAAATCATGGTCACCAGCGCTTCCACGGTATTCACATTGCTGCCCTCCAGGCTACCGGGCGCGATTCCCACGTTTACATCCGCTGCGGCGACCGTGCCGTCTTTCATGCGGAACAACCCGTCGCCGCCGCGCTCCAGTTGCCCGGGGGGCGGATTGACCAGTTTCAGCCTGCCGACCGCAATCACCGACGAAGGCTGCGAGCCGCTCGGGACTGTGGAAATCGTGCCGTCTTTGGCGAAAGTCACTTCGGTGTCCGGCGGGACGGTGATGGGGCCGCTATCGCCCATCACGTTCAAACCGGTGCGCGTTTGCAGCAAGCCGTTCGATGCGACCTGAAAACTGCCGTTGCGCGTGTAGGCCTCCTTGCCGTCCTGCCCCTGCACCGCGATC
>SCPW01000285.1 GCA_004298605.1 Gallionella sp. | reverse complement strand
GCCATTCTCCGCGATACACCTGGAAAATATGCTCAAACTGTCACACGCGGGCGCCGTCATTTTGCCGCCCAACCCGGGCTTCTATCACCACCCGCAGAGCGTGGGGGACATCGTGGATTTCGTCGTGGCGCGCATCCTCGATCACCTGGGTGTGGCGCACACGCTGATGAAGCCTTGGGGCGTGCAAACATGATGGGGATCGCTACTCTCAAACCATCCTGCGGTCGAGTTGTTCGAGCAGCTTCCGCACCGGCGCCGGAATCGCGGCATTAAGCGCATCAACGACATCCAACCAAACACTGCCCGGTTGTTGCACCTGTTGCGGTTTATATGCCAGGCGCAATAACAAGGGCGCGATGTGCAGCTTGAAGTGGGTGAAGGTGTGGGTGAACGTCTCCAGCCTTTCTCCCCGGATCGCATTCACCCCGTTTCGCACGAGCCAGTCCTTCGCCGCGCCTTCATCATCGAATTGCGGCGGGCACCACAGCCCGCCCCAAATGCCGCTTCCGGGACGTTTCTCCAGCAGGACATCACCGCCGTGCATGAGCAACAGAAACGTGGCGTGCCTCTCCGGAGCGGCTTTGCGCGGGCGTGGTGCGGGCAGTTCATGCACACGCCGGGTTTGATGGGCCACGCAATCGGCCCGCACCGGGCACTCCCCACACTCCGGCTTTCTGCGCGTGCAGACGGTCGCGCCCATGTCCATCAGCGCCTGGGTGTAGGTGGCGACATCGCGTTGCGGCAGCAGCGCCTCGGCCTGCTGCCAGAGTTGCGCTTCGATTTTTTTATCTCCCGCCCATCCTTCGATGCCGCAGTAGCGCGCCAGCACGCGCTTGACGTTGCCGTCCAATATCGCATGGCGCTGGTGGAAAGCCAGCGCGCAAATCGCGGCGGCGGTGGAGCGCCCGACACCGGGCAGTTCGATTATCTGTTCGAATCCGCGCGGGAATTCTCCGCCATATTGCACGGCGATGAGTTGCGCGGCGCGATGCAAATTGCGCCCGCGCGCGTAGTAGCCGAGCCCACTCCAGTGCGCGAGCACTTGCTCCTCGCCCGCCGCCGCGAGCGCCGCGATGGAGGGAAATGAGGCGATGAAACGCTGGTAATAGGGAATGACGGTGGCGACCTGCGTCTGTTGCAGCATGATCTCGGACAGCCATACATGGTAAGCGCTCGCACCTTGCCAGGGCAGGTCGTGGCGGCCATGCCGGTGTTGCCAGCGGATCAGGCGCGAAGAAAAATTACTCATGCGGGAACGCCTCTGCAACCCCTCCCAGCCCCCTTGTCAGGGTGATCGGACTGCTCCTCTCCCCTGCTCCTCCCCTGACACAAGGGGGCTGGGAGGGGTTGGGGAGCTGGAGGGGGTTATCTTTTGATTATTTGAACAACCCTTTCAACCCGCCCTTGAGCTGTTCCTGCAACCTGGTTTTGACTTCTTCTTTTTTGGCTTCGATTTTTTGCCTGGCGGCTTCGCCGACCATCGCGCCGAAATCCAGCGTGTATTTCAAATCGGTGAACGGGCCGCTGACGCGCACCGGCACGGTGATACCGCCGACGCTTTCCTTGCCGCCCTGCCCTTCCAGAGTCTTCGCCAGCGTGGCTTTGGCAAGATAATTGATGCTGTCGTTGCCGATGTTGATGTCGCCGTTTCCGGTCAGGCGCAGCAGCGGTGATTTCAGCGACAGGTCGTCGTTATGCGCCACGCCGTTGTGTACCTTGAAGGTCGCCTTGAGTTCGCTGAAGTCGGTTTTTTCTTCCTTGTTGGCGGATTGTGTTTGCGC